>JAXVOW010000001.1:0-3752 GCA_037301995.1 bacterium
GTTATTAAGCATGAGATAAAGGGACGTATCCGGATTCATGTTAAGCAAAACAGAATGACCTATAAGGAAGCGGATATATTGCAGTATTATCTTGCGTCGCAGCAGTTTGTAACCTCGGTCAGCGTACAGAGCCGTACCGGGGATGTTATCATTTATTATGTTGGGAGCAGAGATAACATTATAGATACCCTTCGCAGCTTCCGGTATGACAAGGCGGAGGTTCCGGAGGTTTTTTTAGATAATTCGGGAAGAGAATTAAATGAAGCCTATAAGGAAAAGCTTATCAGCAAGGTAGTATTGCGGTATGGCAGCCGGTTATTTGTTCCCTATCCGGTGCGGATGGTCATTACAGCGGTAAAGGCCATACGGTATATAGGTAAGGGATTAAAAACCCTGGCAAAGGGAAAAATTGAGGTGCCGGTTTTAGATGCAACGTCCATCGGTGTATCCATGCTTCGGGGAGATTTCAAAACTGCCGGGTCCATTATGTTTTTGCTTGGAATTGGAGAAATTTTGGAGGAGTGGACCCATAAAAAATCCGTGGATGATTTGGCGAGAAGCATGTCATTAAATGTCAGCAGGGTATGGCTGTTGAAGGATGGACAGGAAATACTTGTCTCCATGTCTGATATCAGGGCAGGGGATGAGGTGGTTGTCCGCATGGGAAATGTGATTCCCTTTGACGGTATTGTTTTGTCAGGTGAAGCGATGATAAATCAGGCGTCCCTTACCGGAGAATCCCTTCCGGTGCACAAGTGTGTGGAAGGATATGTATATGCAGGTACGGTGCTGGAGGAAGGGGAACTGGTTATTCAGGTTAAAAAAGCAGGCGGTGCCAGCCGGTTTGAACGGATTGTTACAATGATTGAAGAGTCAGAAAAGCTGAAATCCTCTCTTGAGGGAAAGGCAGAGCATTTAGCGGATAAGCTGGTTCCATATACCCTTGCAGGAACTGCGTTGGTATATCTTCTCACCCGAAATGTTACCAAGGCATTGTCTATCTTAATGGTGGATTTTTCCTGTGCGTTAAAGCTTGCAATGCCTGTTTCTGTCTTATCCGCAATCCGGGAAGCAAGTTTACATAATGTAACAGTCAAGGGCGGAAAGTTCTTAGAGGCTATGGCGGAAGCGGATACCATTGTTTTTGACAAGACAGGAACTCTTACAAAGGCACAGCCTACGGTAGTGGAGGTGGTTTCCTTTAACGGAGAGGAACCGGATGAGCTGCTCCGGATTGCCGCCTGTCTGGAAGAGCATTTTCCGCATTCCATGGCCAAGGCGGTTGTGGACGCTGCGGCAGATAAAAATCTGGAGCATGAGGAGATACATTCTAAGGTAGAATATATTGTAGCCCATGGCATTTCCACAAAAATAAACGAAAAAAAAGCGATTATCGGAAGCTACCATTTTGTATTTGAGGATGAAAAATGTGTAATTCCGCCATACATGCAGGAAAAATTTGATGCACTTCCGGTAGAATATTCCCATTTATATCTTGCTATTGAAAATGAGCTTGCCGCAGTAATCTGTATTGAAGACCCATTAAGGGAGGAAGCGGCGGCGGTGGTGAACTCTCTGAAGAGGGCAGGAATTGGCAAGGTGGTTATGATGACTGGCGACAGTGAAAGGACTGCCCGTTCCATTGCAGGAAAGGTCGGCGTGGATGAGTATTATTCAGAAGTACTTCCGGAGGATAAAGCAGGATTTATCGAAAGGGAGAAGGAAGCAGGGAAAAGGGTTATTATGATTGGGGATGGAATCAATGATTCTCCGGCGTTATCGGCAGCAGATGTTGGAATTGCAATTAGCGATGGAGCGGAAATTGCAAGAGAAATAGCAGATGTGACAATCGGTGCGGATGACTTGTATGAAATTGTGACGTTAAAGGCAATCAGTAATGCACTGATGAAACGGATTCACAAGAATTACAGAGTAATTGTCAGCTTTAACGCAGGTCTGCTTGCCGCCGGTGCAGCCGGAATCCTTCAGCCGGCAGCCTCAGCATTTCTGCATAATACATCAACCCTGGTAATCAGCTTAAGGAGTATGCAGAAGCTTCTCTGATAAAAATTATCATGTTAGAGACGCAGGGCTTTATTGAAAAAGTATCTCAATTAAAGATATTGACAAAATGTTGAAAAGGAAGTAGCATAACAGTGTTATCAGATAACGCTGTTATGCTGCTTTTGCGATCAGCAGTACTTGCCGGAGGTATAGGGTTGAGCGAGAAGGAGACGAAAAAGAAGCTTTTAGAAAGTGCCAAAAAAGAATTTCTGGAAAAAGGGTATATGCATGCCTCACTCCGAAATATCTGTAAAAATGCAGGGGTGACAACCGGGGCATTGTATTTTTTCTTCCGGGATAAAAAGGCTTTATTTGCTGCTTTGGTGGATGAGCCGCTGCAGAAGCTTCATGATATCATGAACCTTCATTATCAGGAAGAAATTACGGAAACAGAAATGGTAATGGAGCATCTTACACAGCAGGATATATCAGGGGACCTTGAAGCGGCAAAGCAGATTGTTCACTATATGTATCAGTATTATGATGAATTCCAGTTGATTTTAGTGAAGGGACAGGGCTCCGGGTATGAAAGCTGTGTTGACCAGTTCGTAGATATCACGGAGAAGCATTACAGAAGATTTGCAGACCAGGTTACGGAGCAGATGGGAATCGAAAGAATGGGTGGATATATACTCCACTGGATGGCACATATGCAGACGGATGCCTTTGTATATATGCTGGCACATGAAGAATCCGAGGAGGAAGCAATGAAATCCGTTGAAGACATTGTACAATATATGATATCCGGATGGCTGGGGCTGCTAAGACAATAAAGAGTATGTGAAAAAAGTGTTTTGATTTAGGCTATCTGTTGGTAAACAGCAGATAGCTAAAAAAATAAACATAACATAACAGTGTTATGTTATGTTCCGGATAGAGGTAAGGTGTAGGTAAACATTAATAGAAAGGGAGAAACAGGAGGATAATCATGTATCTTGAGGTAAAAAATTTAAAGAAAAGTTATGGAGAAGGTGGAAGCTACATACAGGTATTAAAAGGAATTACAACTGGCGTAGAACAGGGAGAAATGTGTGTAATCCAGGGAACCTCCGGTTCCGGGAAATCCACATTGCTTAACTGTATCGGAGGTCTGGACACGGTGGACGCGGGTTCCATTCTGATAGACGGAAGAGAGATAGCGGACCTTAAGGCGGAGGCTTTGTCGGATTACAGAAGGGATAATCTGGGCTTTATTTTCCAGTTTTATAATTTAGTGCCAAACCTGACAGTCAGGGAAAATATTCAGGTATGCGAGTATTTATCAGAACAGCCCCTGGATATGGAGGAATTGCTGGAAACGCTGGGGCTTACGGAGCATCAGAATAAGTTCCCATCCCAGCTGTCCGGCGGACAGCAGCAAAGATGCGCCATTGCAAGGGCTCTTATCAAGAATCCAAAGCTGCTGCTCTGTGATGAGCCCACCGGGGCACTGGACTCCAAAACCTCAAGGGATATTTTGATTCTGTTGGAGGAGATTAACCGGAGATACGGAACAACCATGCTTATTGTCACCCACAACAATGCCATTAAGAATATGGTAGACCAGGTTATTGTTATCAAGGATGGAGAGGTCCGGAAGGACTACAAAAATGAAACAAAGATACCTGCGGCAGAACTGGAGGATTTGTAAAATGCAGAGAGTATTACGAAAAAGGGTGTTGCGGGATTTGAAGGCAAACTGGCTCCGG
>JAXVOW010000002.1:0-3143 GCA_037301995.1 bacterium
ACAGCATCTTTACCGCGTTTTTCCTTCAAGCCTTCAAATGCCCGCTTAGAAAGTGTTATATCAATCGGGTCTGCATCCGGAGCAAATACACCCTTTGACGTTACATATTTTTTAACATATACCTTTACATCCTTAATCAGCGGGATGTCCTTCATCGGCAGCTTGCATTCCACAAAATCTGCCTGTAATTTTGTTATGTTATTTTTTTCAAAAACAAAGTCAATTCCCTGAAGCAGGAGCTTCTCCTCATAAAAATTCGTAAGCTCCACATCACACCGCACTGCCTTGATTTCATCCTGGTTGTAATTATAAAATACCGGTGCAATCTTCACCACGTTATCTTCTCCCACCAAGGTGACCTCAACTGGTCTTGGCATAAGCATATTATAATAATTACTAACATAAATCTTTGATGTTACGACCTTATGTATATTTTCCTTCTTGCGGATTACCACTGCTGTACCAGATGCAACGGTTCCAATTGCATTATTGGAAAATCCTGTATAATTAAGCTCTACTCCAATAAGTGCATTCGCTCCCCGTTTTTCCGCTACTTTCACAAGGTTCTCTAAAGCATTCTCACTTGCGTTCTCTAACTTATTTGTAAAAGCTGTGCTTTCCTGTGCTGTCCACTCTGCAAGGTTGGAAGATAAATCTTTGAAAAAGTTAGAGCTCAATGCAATCTGCCCATTCACAAATCCCAAATATTCTACTACTTCATATCCCTCAAAGCTGCTTCCTGTTGTTATTTTGATTTCTCCCATAAATAGTATCCTCCCAAATATCCAAAATCTATTATCAATTATAGCACATTTAAGTGTATTAACAAGCATTTTTTATACATTTTGTATTTTTTTATTATAATTTTTGTATATTTTTAACTAATTTAAATGGATTTCTATTCCCCTTTCTATTTTTTTGCTATACTAAAGCCACATATATGCATTCTGGTATATCCTGCATACATTGTCACAGGAGGAAAATGGAACTATGGTAATTGATTTTCACACACATATATTCCCGGAAAAAATAGCTTCACACACAATCGAAACATTGGAAGAACGCTCTCAGATTAAGGCTGCGGCTGCGGGAACCCTGGAGGACCTGCGCATTTCCATGAAGGAACATCATATCAATTACAGTGTGGTTCTCCCTGTGGCAACGAGACCATCACAGTTTGATTCCATAAACAGCTATGCCGCCAGCATCAACAATACGGATGGAATTCTATCCTTCGGCGGCATCCACCCGGAAAATGACAACATTTCCAACCGCCTTGCGTACATTAAATCTCTTGGTTTGAAGGGAATCAAGCTGCATCCCGACTATCAGAACACTTATATTGACGATGAACGTTATATTGAAATAATAAAAGAATGTATCCGCCTCAATCTCTGTTGTGTCATTCATGCAGGCTACGATGTGGGGCTTCCTATTCCAATCCACTGTCCACCAGACCGTGCCTGTCTCATGCTGCAGCAGGTTTTAAAGGACTGTGATAAAGATTCTAAAATTGTCCTCGCCCATGTAGGCGGTAATCTACAATGGCAGCTAGTAGAAAAATTATTAGTCGGGAAAAATGTATATTTTGACCTTGCTTTTTGCCGCAATATGATTGAAAAAGCGCAGCTGATGCGCATTATTAGAAATCACGGTTCCCACCGGATTTTATATGCAACAGACTTTCCCTGGGACAATCAGAAAGAAACCGTAGATTATATTAAAGCTCTTCCTCTGTCCGAAGAAGAGCTGGATAATATTTTGTATAAAAATGCATTGCGTTTACTGGATATGCATTAAATGCGGCTATTCCATGGGTTTTGGATTATGATTTTCATACCGGTAAAAATAATACTCTAAATCAAAATAGGTATGCTCATCACTGTCGCCGGTCAGCTCCCAGTGTCCATCCTTATCCAAATCCGGAAAATATTTATCTGCCTGATATTTATAGTTAATTCTGGTTACATGTGCAGTGTCACAATACTCATATAACATATTATAAATGCTTTCCCCGCCAATAACAAAAATACTGTCGCTGTCATACTGCTTTAATTCTTCAAACAGCTCCTCTTTTGAGTGAACTACCACAGCGTCCTTTACCGTAAAATTTTCGTCTCTGGAAAGAATAATATTTTTCCTTCCCTTAAGGGGCAAACCATTGGGAAACTCCGCCAGAGTCTTTCTTCCCAGCACGACTACATTACCCATTGTGGTCTGTCTGAAAAACTTCTGGTCTTCCGGAATCCTCACCAGTAATTTGTTACCATTTCCGATTGCCCAGTTACTATCTACTGCTACAATTAACTGCATGTCTGTCTCCTCTCACTCTTTCTCATATAGGCAATTGCGAAACTCAATTTTTGAAAGCCTGCGTTGTATAAATGTAACAAATATGTTTTTCGGACCGTTTGCACTTAATTGAGAATACAGCAGTGCTAAGCTCGAAAATACCTCGCTAAGCACTGGCATTCTCAAATGTCCTACAAACATAAATTTGTTACATTTGCACAACTCACATTTTGAAATAATGAGTTTCGCAATTGCCTATTTCTCATACCGCAACAGGAATATTTTTTATCTGTGGCCCTGCCTGATAATCTTCCACCAAAATATCATCTGTTGTAAACCGGTAAAAATCCTTAACCTCCGGATTCAGGGAAAACTTCGGTGCCGGATATACCGGTCTGCGAATCAATTCCTTTACAATATCAATGTGCCTGTCATAAATATGGGCATCCGCAATAACATGCACCAATTCTCCCGGTTCCATGTCACACACCTGCGCCATCATATGCACCAGCACCGCATACTGCACAACATTCCAGTTATTTGCCGTCAGAATATCCTGGGAGCGCTGGTTTAAAATGGCATTTAATGTCAGTTTATCATGCCCTTCCTTTTTGGTCACATTAAAGGTGACACTGTAGGCGCAGGGATAGAGATTCATCTCATGCAAATCTGCGTGGACATAGATATTCGTCATAATCCTTCTGCTATACGGGTTATTTTTAAGGTCATAAATGACACGGTCTACCTGGTCCATCATGCCTTCCTTATACTGGTGTTTTACCCCCATCTGGTAACCGTATGCCTTTCCGATGGAACCATTTTCATCTGCCCATTCATCCCACACATGACTT
>JAXVOW010000003.1:0-2464 GCA_037301995.1 bacterium
TCTGCATCCTTTTTCCGAAGCACATCACCACTTTGCAGGGACGCATCAATAACCTTTAATATAAACAGCTTCTCCTTCTCTGTTGTATACTGAAAACCATAGCTGATGGCGATTTCATATATACTTTTCAGCAGAACGGATACAAAAATTGGAATATCCGGTATTCCTAATCCCACAATTCCGAAACCAATGCCCTCAACAGTGGAAATAACCAGGTTCTTGCTTATTGTCCGCTTTGCCTGGCGTTCAAATCTCTTCACTGCTTTCCGGTTAAAATTCTCCAGTTCCATTTCCTGTTTATTCTGCCTATACCGGGAAATCTGCTTGTCCTTCCGGTAAGTCTTCTCAATGAGACCAGCCCCTTTCTCAAATACGGTTACAAAGGCTTTTGTAAATGCTGTTTCCAATGTATTCTGTAACGTATCCGGCACTTTTTTTTCCACCAGACTGACCCATTTGGGAGTCTTATCCATCACATGGCGGACAAGAAAAGATTCCTCCTTTAATTCCTGTAATCTCCATTCGTTATCCCATGAAAACTGACTCATATATGCTCCTTCCTTTATATAATAAGCATTATATGGATTTTTCTTCCAGAATGCAACATAAATCAGTATTCTAAAAATAATCCGGGAAACCATTTGACAAGGGGCTCCGGTAAATGATAGCTAAACCAGATAAATAATGCCCATAACACCAGCAATACAACCCCTGCATATCTTTTGATACCACTGTTTTCCTGCCCTTTTCCGGTTCTGCTGTTTCCCTGTTCTCTTCCCTGCCACTTTGTACTAGCCATAAGATTTTTCTGGCATTTTGCAGTGACAAAGCCGGAAATAACAGCTGCCAGATAAAAGCTGCCAATATCAATCACGCTATAGTTGCGTTTCATGATTCCCGTATATGTGAAAAATACCACCACTATAAACAGCAGCCCCGCAAGAATGCTTTTCACCTGACACCAAAGGTAATCCGGGCATTTTTCCCCTACCAGATAATACATAAAAAGCGTATAGAAAAACGCCGGAACAAAAAACAGCTTTAAATGCTCCCACACACTTTCACTGACCGGTGAAAATAACGCTGCAAACGGATTTTCACCAGACCATTCATATACAAAATGTAATAATGTTCCGGCAATCATAATAAAAATACTGTAACAAATCGTAATCCGATTCCCAGTCCACCACCTTCTGACCAATCCGCAATTCATATAACCCCTCCTTGTTCTACTATTTTTTCTTTAATATTATTATAGTATTTCTAAAAAATATTAGAACAATCCTTTCTCTGTTATAACAGATGGCATTCACATTTTATTTTTACCATTTTCACATTATTTCGATTATATTTTTACACTTTCTCTTCTTTTTTACACATTTTTTCTATCAATGTCCTCCTTTTCTACACAATAACAGATAATGCAATTAAAAAAGCACAAAACCGTCATGAAACGTGCTCACATTTTTATTTTCTACATCCAACACATTTGATTGTCTTTTTGTGATAGTTTTCTTGTTTTCCATTCTGTTAAATACATCTTTCTCCTGCTGAAATAAAAATCCCCTTTCATCAGACTCCTGTTTTGCCTGACAAAAGGGGTTCCCTTCTATGCTTCCATCACGCCAGCCTTCATGCTTTTAACATAATCCGCTACATATGGGGCAGCATCCTTTCCATACTCTGCCACCAGCTTTACAATGGCACTGCCCACAATGGCGCCATCAGAGAGACCTGCCATCTTCTCTGCCTGCTCCGGTGTGGAAATTCCAAAGCCTACAGCACAAGGAACATCTGTCACCGCTTTCACATGCTCTACCATGGTTCCAATATCTGTTTTTATCTCGGAACGCACTCCGGTTACTCCAAGGGATGATACGCAATAGATAAATCCCTCCGCTTCTCTGGCAATCATCTCAATCCTTTCCTTAGAAGTCGGCGCAATCATGGAAATCAAATCCACGCCATTTTCCTTGCAGGAACCGGCTAATTCTGCTTTCTCTTCAAATGGTACATCCGGTACAATAACGCCATCAATGCCCACCTCTGCACATTTTTTCATAAAACGCTCTGTCCCATATACATAGATTGGATTGATATAGGTCATGAAGATAAGAGGAATATCTATATCCTTCCGGAGCCTTGCCACCATATCAAACAGGGAATCCGTCGTTGTTCCCGCATTTAACGCCCGAAGGGATGCCTCCTGGATAACCGGACCCTCTGCAATAGGGTCTGAAAACGGAACGCCAATCTCAATAATATCTGCCCCGCTTGCCGCCATGGTCTTAATCAGCTCATAGCTGGTTTCAATGTCCGGGTCTCCTCCCGTAATAAATGCGATAAATGCCTTTTCCTTTTCAAATGCTTTGCTAATTCTACTCATAAATTTCCACTCCTCTGTATCTTGCAATTGCTGCAACGTCCTTGTCTCCACGTCCGGAAACCGTTGCAATGATAATCT
>JAXVOW010000004.1:0-6946 GCA_037301995.1 bacterium
ATGATAAACCTCCTTAACTACGAATACATTAAGGTTAGTCTTAAAATGTATCTTTTCACATTAAAAGAGGCATCATTTTTGTATCATTTTTATTCTTTCCTGCTCCATTTCATTTGCCTGCATTGTTATCGCTGGCACTCTCTGAATCCAATCCCATTCCCTTCATCTCTTCATGAGATATAATATGAAAATAGAAATTTCCCTTTACTTCCCCCGCTTTATCATCATATACCGTATAGCTGCACTGGACTTCGTAATCCGCCCTTTCTCCAAACAGCAGACTATTCATCCAAAAGTCCTCATCCGTTCCCTCTATGTCAAAATATCCCAGCCTGTTCTCCATTTCACCGTCTCCTGTACTGCCCTCCGATGGATTCTGGCTGCTTAGGTATTCCTCATATTTTAAGGACCATTCCGTCAGCAGGTTGTAGTTCTCTTCCTCGCCTTGTTCCAGCATCTTCTGCATATACTTTACAGCCTGGCCACTATCGACAGATGCCTCGTAAATCTGGTAAGTTACTGTATCCACCAGGAAAGAATAGTTTTCTTCGCCTGTATTGGAATAAAAGTGGATATTCCACACATAAAAAATCTTTCCCGGCTTTGATTTGAGCGTACAGGCGTACAGCTGTGCACTTTCAAAAAGAGCGTTCAAATCCATGTCTGCACTGTAAACAGGCAGTAACTCCGCTTTCTCCATGATTTCAAGCTGCTTTTTCAGCTCTGGCAACAGCTTTTCATCATTTGCTTCCAAATCCTTAACCTTGTCCAGCTGTATTACGTAAATCGGTTCCTGCCCTAAGTCATCCGCTGTTAGAATCTCAAGCTTTTCATCCACAGATAAGTCCATATTTACCGTGACAGAGCTTTCCTGGGAATACAGATGATACTGGTTCATATAACCGCTGTCATTTTTCTTCGTAATATACTCCGGAAGAAAAATAACCATCACAACCGATAAAATAATCAGCAAGCCTGCCATTGTCCATTTAATTATCCTTCTCATTCCTTTGCCTCCTGCATAAAGGTTACAGTAACGCTGGTACCCTTATCCAGCTCACTTTCAATCTTCCATTTTGCCTTGTGTAAATGAACAATCCGGCTGCACAGGGTCATGCCAAGCCCGGCGCCGCCCTCCTTGCGGGAGCGTGATTTATCTACCATATAAAAGGCTTCCGTAATCTTTGACAGTTCCTCCTTGGGAATTCCTCTTCCCTCATCCCGGACGGTAATCTCATATCCCTCTCTGCCATTTCTTCCCTCTATCCAGATTACATCCCCTTCCCGGGACGCCTTCTTGCTGTTATCAATCAGATTGGCAAACAGGGAAATCAGCAAATCCTTTTCCCCATATATCTTACCCGGCTCCGATTTCATTTTAAGAACCAGGTTCTTTTCCAGCACCCCCACCTCTGCCAGGTCAAATACAGTCTGGATAAAATAAGGGGCATCCAGATTCACATATTCAAAATCCTGTTTCTTCATAACCATAAGCTCCAACAGTTTAAAGGACAGAGCCTCCAGACGCTTTCCCTGGGAATAAATGTAGCCTGCCGCCTTGACACGTTCCTCCTCTGTCAGATTCATGGAACGAATCATATCTGCATAACCGATAATGGATGTCAGAGGCGTCTTCAGCTCATGGGCAAAGGCAGATGTAAATTCCTCCTGCCGTTTAGCCTGATCCTCCAGTGAAAACATTCTGTCCGAGAGCTTTTCCGCCATGTCATTAAAGTCCTGTGCAAGCACTCCCACCTCATCATGATTTTTTACAACTGCCCGTGCCTGCATGTTCCCCTTTGCAAAGCTTCTGGCAATCCGGGAAAGCTGTCTTACAGAACCCGTAAGGAAAAAGGAAATAACCAGCGCAAGCACTGCCACAATCGCAAGCATCACCAGCATAATGGTCCGGTAGGTGTAAAGCAGCTGGTTGCGCTCCGCGTATATGTGGGAAATATCCTTTGTGGTTTCCAGATATACCTGGCCCTGGGTCAGACGGCTGTCAATCATACTCATTACATTCAGATAATACTTCTCTCCATCCCCATGTATCCGGTATCCGCTCTCTTCTAAGCTTATCTGCTCCAGCAAAACCGTATCCGCCTTCCCTGCTCCGTCTGGATAGACTACACTCCCCTCCGAGCTTATGAGCAGCATGGAATCCTCTTCTGAATTCATACGGCGGTTGATGGACTGTGCCACCTCCATCCATACATTATTTTCCTGCTCGTTAAATGCTTCCGGTATGGAATTTACTGTGGTTTCAAATGTCAGCTTCAGCATCTGGTTTTCGCTCTTCCCCATCTCAATCTCACGATTCAGGGCAGATTGGAAGGACTCCTGAATCATCAGGGTTCCAAAAACTCCAAAGGACAGAGACGCCAGTAAAAGCATACTGAAAAACACCTTCACATAAAATTTCATTTTATACCTCCAGCCGGTAACCTACCTTGTAAACAGCCTTGATGACATCCTCCCATTCCAGTTTCTTCCTCAGTCTCTGGACATGTAAATCCACCGTTCTGCTGTCTCCTAAATAACTGCTCTCCCACACATTTTCATAAATCGTCTCCCGGTAAAGCGCTATGTTCTTATTGCGCACAAACAGTAGCAGCAGTTCAAACTCCTTCAAGGTTAACATAATCTGTTTTCCATTCTTCATAACAACCCGGGAAGGAATATCAATATCTACGTCTAAAATACTGATTTTGTCATCTGCCTTGTTGTATCTCCGAAGCACCGTCTCCACCCTTGCCAGTAATTCCACAATCTCAAAGGGCTTGGTGATGTAATCATCCGCACCTGCCCTAAGCCCCTTGACGCGGTCATCCAGTTCACCCATGGCAGTAATAAAGATAACCGGCATTTCCAGTGTTTTAATATAATCTAATAATTCCCAGCCGTTAATTCCCGGCAGCATAATATCCAGCAGTACTAAATCAAAACTCTCCTGGCTTAAAATGTCCGCCGCCGTATTTCCGTCAAAGGCACATTTGCAATGGTAGCCAGCCTTTACAAGGTTCATTCTTATCAAATCGGAGATTGGCTCCTCGTCTTCTACTATCAAAATTCTTATCATAATGCTTTCCCTTCCCTGAATTTCTGCTTATATTATAAACGAATTAAAATTTTCACACATTCTGTTAGTGTACCTGGCTTTTGCCGTTTAAAAAAATACATCTATATTGTATCATATTTGTATCACATGTCACAGTTTATTATAGAAAAATACCTCCCAGGTAAACTGGGGTTATTTCCCAGTTTACTTGAGAGGTATCCTGTCATTCAAAACCGTTTTTTATTTCAATTTTTTGCCCTGTCTCTAATTTCCTACAGGCTTGCCTCTAATGTCTTGCGAATTTCCTTAATAAAATTCTCAGAGTTAAGTACCGTAGGATTCTCAATGGTTGTAATTAATGCCAAATCCTTCGTCATTCTTCCGGACTCAATGGTTCCAAGAGTTGCCGCCTCCAGCTTATCCGCAAAGGTACAAAGCTCTGGAATATTGTCAAGCTCTCCACGCTTTCTGAGAGCCCCTGTCCATGCAAAAATGGTTGCCACAGAGTTTGTAGATGTCTCTTCCCCTTTTAAATGCTTGTAATAATGTCTCTGAACTGTTCCATGGGCAGCCTCATACTCATATACACCGGATGGAGATACCAGTACAGAGGTCATCATGGCAAGAGAACCAAAGGCAGAGGAAACCATGTCAGACATAACGTCTCCGTCATAGTTCTTGCAGGCCCAGATAAATCCACCCTCAGCCTTCATCACACGGGCAACCGCATCGTCAATCAGGGTATAGAAATACTCAATTCCCGCTGCCTTAAACTTCTCATCATACTCTGCATCATAAATTTCCTGGAAAACATCCTTGAATCTATGGTCGTATTTCTTGGAAATTGTATCCTTTGTGGCAAACCACACAGACTGCTTTGTATCCAGCGCATAATTAAAGCATGCCCTTGCAAAGCTTGCAATGGAAGCATCCAGATTATGCATGCCCTGAATCACACCCGGTCCCTTAAACTCATGAATGGTCTCGCGTATTTCGGTTCCGTCCTCACCGGTAAATACCAGCTCTGCCTTGCCTGCACCCGGAACACGGATTTCAGAATTCTTATATACATCACCATAGGCATGTCTTGCAAGAGTAATCGGCTTTACCCAATTCTTTACACATGGCTCAATTCCCTTTACCACAATCGGTGCACGGAATACGGTACCGTCTAAGGCAGCACGGATTGTACCGTTTGGTGATTTCCACATTTCCTTTAAGTTATACTCTGTCATACGGGCAGCATTTGGAGTAATCGTAGCACATTTAACAGCCACGCCATATTTCTTCGTTGCCTCTGCAGAATCAAAGGTTACCTGGTCATTGGTCTCATTTCTGTACTCAAGACCTAAGTCATAATACTCTGTCTTCAAATCAATGAACGGAAGCAAAAGCTCGTCCTTAATCATCTGCCAGAGAATTCTTGTCATCTCGTCTCCGTCCATCTCCACCAACGGGGTTGTCATTTTAATCTTTTCCATCACACTGTCCTCCTGTATTGACTTTTTGTTCGCTGTTTATCTCTTCTCAGAAAAATAAGCCATAAGTATTCACATATGACTTATTTGTCCTAAAAACAGTATTCTGTTATGTACTTCTATAGAATAACAGAAAATCATATTTCTGGCAACTTTACATTTAAAGTTTTTGCATTTTCTGCTACCACCCTCACCAGCTCTTCATCCGTAATGGAGGTCACACGTCCCTCATCATATTCCTTATCCACCCATTCCTTTACTGCAGTGACAAGCGGTGAATTCTTGTCAATCTTATCCTCCACCCGGATATGGTAATGGGTATTTATCCAGTGTGCAATCCCTGCAAGACCGGAGGTATTGGACACGGCAACCTGCACCGGACGGTTTAAAAACTTATCCGTATCAAATATATTGTAAATCTCTTCATTTTTCAGCAGACCATCTGCATGTATGCCTGCACGGGTAATATTAAAATTCTTTCCGACAAACGGTGTCTGCTCCGGAATGGCATACCCTAATTCCTTGTGATAGTACTCTGCCAGTTCTGTAATCACTGTGGTATCTGCTCCATTTAAATTTCCCTTTAACTGTGCATATTCAAAAATCATTGCCTCAAGAGGGGTATTACCGGTTCTCTCTCCAATACCAAACAGGGAACAATTCACTCCCGATGCACCGTACAGCCATGCTGTGGTGGAATTGGTCACCGCCTTATAGAAATCATTGTGTCCATGCCATTCCAGACACTCGCTTGGCACCCCTGCATGCTTGGTCAGACCATAACAGATTCCCTGCACGGAACGCGGAATCACCGCACCGGCAAAGTTCACGCCATAGCCCATGGTATCACAGGCACGGATTTTAATAGGAATCTTATATTCCTCCATCAGCTTCATCAGCTCCAGACAGAATGGAATCACAAAGCCATAAATGTCTGCCCTGGTGATATCCTCTAAGTGGCATCTCGGACTGATACCAATCTCCAGACAATCCCTTATAACTCCCAGATACTGCTCCAATGCCTGCTTTCTGGTTTTCTTCATCTTATAAAAAATATGATAATCGGAACAGCTCACCAATATTCCGGTCTCCTTAAGACCAATATCCTTAACCAGCTCAAAATCCTTCTTTGTCGCCCGAATCCAGCTTGTCACCTCCGGGAACCGGTATCCACGCTCCATACATTTATACACGGCGTCCCTGTCCTTTTTGCTGTACAGGAAAAACTCGCTTTGCCGAATCAGCCCGTTTGGTCCGCTGAGCCTGTGCAGATAATCATAAATTGTCACAATCTGTTCCGTGGTATAAGGCTCTCTGGACTGCTGTCCGTCACGGAAGGTGGTATCTGTAATCCAGATTTCCTTTGGCATATTGTGAGGTACAATCCTCTCATTAAATGCAATCTTCGGCACTTCATCATAGGGGAACAGATTTCGGAAAACATTCGGTTTTTCCACATCCACCAGATGATACATGTGTTCTTCCAGTTCCAGTAAGTTTGTCTTTTCATTGTTTACTACAATTCGGTTATCCATTTTTTATCCTCTCTTCATTCACACATAACGCTTATTTTACTGCCGTTTTCTTCCTGCCCCAATACTTATATTAAATAATAGAATTACTCTTAAGGATGAAAATAATTGCTGTCAGGGTAACGGATGACAGCAGCGTGGTCATCACCACAATTCCGGATGCCAGCACGCTGTCATTGCCCATATTTTTTGCCATAATATAGGAGCTGACTGTAGTGGGTGCCCCTGTCAGAATCAGCAGCGCCACCATCTCCTCATTCCGAAAGCCCATCCATACTGCAACCGGAAGAAAAATCCCCGGAATAATCACTAATTTAATCAGGGAGGCAATTACCGTAGGCTTCCATTTTTCAAGGGCAGCTCCGGTAGAAAAGCCTGCACCAATGGTAATCAGCGCCAGTGGCGTAGAAAGGCTTGCCACACTGTTAATTGATTTTTCAATTATCACGGGAAACTGAAACTTTAACAGGGCAAAGGGGATACCGGCAACAATGCCTATTATAATAGGATTTGTCACAATTCCCTTAAGGGTCTTCTTTACCACAGCACCCCGGTCTGTCTCTTCCGCATTTGCGCTCCGCATCAATACAATGACAGAAAAAATATTAAATAACGGTATGGATGCCACAATCATCATGGGAACCAGACCACTGCTTCCATAAATATTCTCGGCAAAGGCAATGCCCAGAATCGCCGCACTTCCCCGGAAGCTTCCCTGTACAAAGCTTCCTATCATGCTCTTATCTTTTATGAATATCTCTGCCAGCAGCCATGTCACGCCGAAAAACATACAGGTTCCGAAAAAGCAGAACAGAACAAATTTGAGATTAAAATCCTTCGTTAAATCCGCTCCTGCAATATCCTTAAAAACCAGTACT
>JAXVOW010000005.1:0-40173 GCA_037301995.1 bacterium
CTTTCAAAATGTGAAACTCGTTTACAAAACGGGATCCTCGTTTTACATTCGAGCCGCCTGTCTCTTTTGAATATTATTTATTAACCAAATCCGCAAAAAACAATACCAAATCTGCAAAGAGCAACAATTCATGAAAGGTAATTGGTAAAATACAAGAAGTTATGACCAATTTATAAGCGGTCAAACCAAAAAAACATGAAACAAATGAAAATATTAAAAAAAAGGGGAGGAAGAATTATGAACAATTGTGATAACAACAGACCTTGTCCGTGTACCTATGACTGCCCTCGTCATGGAAAATGCTGTGCCTGCGTAGCGCATCACCGTGACAATAATGAGGGGGTTCCCGGCTGCTTCTTTTCCAAGGAAGCGGAAGTGACTTATGACAGGAGCATTGAAAATTTGGCGAGGGATAAGGGTCTGCTGTAACAGGTATCATGACAGGGAAAGGAGAATATGAAAATGGAAAGACCAAATTTTATTGGACTATCACATGTATGTATTTTTGTGGATGACGTGGAATCGGCATTCGCATATTACGAAAGAATATTAGGGGCGGTGCCAAACCAGTTTATCCCGCACTGGAAAAACAAGGGGTTTTTTGAAGCAGGAGGCTTCATTGATGAAGCGGAGGAAGCAGAGGTATCCATTGGCTTCATGGATGTGCCTGGAACAAGGCTTACATTGGAGCTGATGTGCTACCACAAACCGGAAGGACGCAAAGAGCCCGTTATTTTTGCGGCAAATGACATCAGCGGTGCAAGGCATGTGGCACTGAAAATAACAAATATTGAAGAAGCGTTTGAATATATCAGGGTACAGCCGGATGTTACGCTCATCAACACCACAGACAAGTATCGTGTTTACCAGATTAGCAAGACAGCGCCTTCGGATTTTATATTTTACGATAAGGAAAAAGAAAATGACGCAAAGGCAAAGCAGGAGGCGGCAGATATTCTCGGCAATACAAAGTATTTTTATTTTATTGATAAGTATGGGCTTCAATGGGAATTTGAGCAGGGGCATACGGATATTGGCGATTAGGAGGCATGGCAATGAAAAAAATATTAACGCTTCTGATGGCTTTTATGCTTCTGCTTACGGGCTGTGGAAATACGGGTGGACAGGAATCTTTGGACGGCATGGCATCACAAAGCGTTTCCCCGGTAGAAGGGAAGAGGATTGCATACATATTGAATATGCCCTCCAGCGACATTTTTCAGCTCTGTGCGAACCAGTGCAAGAAAACGGCGGAAAGTCTTGGCATGACCTGCGATGTTTTCTTTTCGGACGGGGATGATACCGTGTTCCAGAATTATATCAGCACTTGTGCAGCAGGAGGCTATGATGGCTTGTATTTGTCACATGGCGGACAGGACTATTCTTACACATTTTTGACGAAGCTTTTACAGGATTACCCTGACCTGAAGATTGTTACCTTTGATACGCAGTTTAAGGATGCTTCGGGTCAGGTGCAGACGATTGATGGCGTGACACAGTTTTTTCAGGACGATGTAGGTTTTGCAACAGATCTTTTGGACTACATCTGTGAAGACTTATGTCCGGATAAAGAAACAGTAAACATCTTGAAGGTATGGGTGGGTCCGAACTATATTGCGGCATTTGACCGCCGCGAGGCAGGCTATCAGAAATTTGAAGCGGCAGGAAAAATCAACACAGTAGAGGTGATTGGACCTACGGATTATAACAATGCAACCGCTTCCATGCATGATGTGATGGAGGCAACGCTTATGCGTTATGGAGAGGACGATATTGATGCAATCTGGGTAGCATATGATGCCTATGCGCAGGGCTGTTATCAGGCATTAAAGGAATCGGGGAAAAACATTCCTCTAGTTTCCGTGGACATCTGTAACATAGACATCCAGTATATGCTTGAGGCAGATTCCCAGTGGAAGGCATGTGCCTGCACTGACTTTAAGGCAAATGGGGAGCAGGGAGTAAGAATTCTCGCATTGGAGTTAAATGGCGATTATGATGCAATTACGGCACCTGGCTCTGCGGATGCGACAAACTATATTGAAATGCCGGCAACGCTGATTACGCAGGATATTTTGACCGCTGATACAACGATTGAGAATATTTATGATATAGCTCCGGATACTTATGGGAATGTGGCAAACTATGTAACAAGCAACTGGCTTACAGAATGTATCGGGTATTAGTTTTATGGAAGAATTTACATTGACAGCAGATAAGATCAGCGTGGAGTTTCCTGGCGTGAAAGCCTTAGATGCGGTGGATTTTGAAATAAAGGGCGGAGAAATCTGTGCTGTGGCAGGAGCAAACGGGGCAGGTAAGTCAACATTTGTGAAGGTGCTTTCCGGTATCTGCCGGTCATATGCGGGGGAAATCCGCTGCAATGGTCAAAGTGTATCACTTCGCAGCCCTGGGGATGCTGCAAGGCTCGGAATCTATATTGTATATCAGGAAGTAGACGAGGCGATTTTGCCGGATTTTACGGTTGCGGAAAATCTGTTAATGGAAGATTTGGCACTGGGGAAGAAAAAGTTATATCACAGAAAAGGCATTGTGGAAGATGCTACAAAAATTCTTTCGGAGCTTCATCTGGAACTTGCGCCAAAGCGTTTGGCAAGAGAACTGTCACTCTCTGAAAAACAGCTTTTATTGATTGCAAAAGCGGTTCATCAGGAGTGCAGACTGCTGATACTGGACGAACCGACAGCGGCTTTAAGCAGGGCAGAAACGGAGCGTCTGTTTCAGATGATACGCTTTTTAGCGCGGGAAAAAGGCAGTGCAGTGATTTTCATTTCCCACAGGATACCGGAAATCATGGAAATCTGTGAGAAATGTACCGTTATGCGTGACGGGCGTATAGCAGCAGAATTTGAGATTACGCCGGAAACAAAGCAGGATGAGATTACCTGTACAATGCTTGGGCTGCCGCCTGTATCTGCAAATGGCAGGAATACAGAAGACGAATTTTCAAAGAAAACGGGAAAGCCATCGGAGGGTTGTCCGTTTTTTGAGGTAAGGAATTTAAGCGACTGTCTGAATAAGTTCCATAACATATCCTTTTATGTGGAAGCAGGAGAGGTTGTGGGGCTGGCAGGACTTACCGGTGCGGGAAAGACAGAAATCTGCAGGGCGCTGTTTGGTGCAGGGAGAGTGGAAAGTGGGGAGATATACATGGATGGAAAGCGGATTACCATTAAGAATCCTGCGGAGGCGGTCCGGAAAGGGATTGCACTGGTTCCGGAGCAGAGGCGCAGCGAAGGCATTTTCCCCACAATGGAAACAGCGTTTAACCTTGGCGTGGCCGCACTCCCTGCTTTTTGTCATTTTGGGTTTTGGCAGAAAAGGAAAATGGAGAAGTACGTGGACGCATATATTCGGAAAATCGGAATTATATGCAGCAGCGGAAAGCAGGAAATCCGTTTCCTTTCCGGCGGGAACCAGCAAAAGGCAGTGATTGGCAAATGGATGACAGCAAAAAGTAACTTGTATATTTTGGATGAACCCATGCAGGGGGTGGATATTGGGGCAAAGCAGGAGCTTTTTGCCCTGATAAGGGAGCTGGCAGGAGAGGGCCGGGCTGTTATTTACGCATCCTCTGATGTATCGGAGCTGCTTGCGGTTACAGATCGAATTTATGTTTTGAACGGTGGCGTGGTGACAGGGAGTTTTCAGACAAATGATGTGAATGAACAGGAATTGATGCATCGGATTTTGGAGGTTTCACACGATGGATAAGAAATGGGGAAATAAAATAGGTTTGTTTTGTTTCAAACAGGCAACGGTTATTGTTACCCTGTTTGCAGTTTTATTCTTTTCTGTATATACGGGGGGTTCCTTTGTCTCTTATGGCAATGTGGTAAATATCCTGCGTTCCATGTCAATTACGACAATCCTTGCAATAGCCCTTACTGTGACTCTTGCCTGCGACGGATTTGATATGTCTGCCTGCACTCTGGCAAGCTGCTCCGGGTATGTATTTATGGCATGTTATTTATGGTATGGATTACCATTATGGCTGTCCATTGTAATCTGTATTGTATTTACGATGGCTGCTTATCTGTTTACCATGTTTTTGATTCTTGTATGCAGGATACCGGATATGTTGGCGACCTGTGCCTTGATGTTTATTCATCAGGGCATCGGACAATGGTTTACGGGAGGTGGAGGGATATCTGCCGGAATGAGCCTGCCAGACGGAACACTACCGAAAAGAGTTACATTTGAAGCGGCATTTGCAAAAATTGGGCAGACACCGTGGATTACCCTGATTATGTTTCTGTGCATTGTTACGTCACATATATTTTTACGGCATACAAAGCCGGGAGCATTCCTTTATGCAATAGGTTCCAATAAAAGGGCGGCGGAGTTGTCCGGCATTCCGGTGGCAAAATACCGTTTTGTGGCGGGGATGGTCACGGCAGTTTTTATCGGAATCGGGGCAGTGGTGGTCTGTTCGAGAAATACAGCCGCACAGCTCGGCGGTTGCGACAATTATTTGATGACTGCGCTTGCGGCAGTATTTGTGGGACGGTCTGTGGGAGGAAGAGAAAAACCTTTTATTTTAGGAACCGTGCTGGGGGCAGCGCTTATAGTTATATTGGAAAACGGACTGATTTTATGTTCTGTTCCGTATTATGTTTTGCCGGCGGTCAAAGGCTTCGTCCTGGCGGTTGCACTGGCAGCTGTCTACATAAAGAAGAAGGAGTAAGAAGGCATATGGTAAGAAGACGCAGTGAAAAATTTTGCTTGTCAGCACAGACGATTGACGAGGTATCCGCAATCTGTGTTCAGACGCTTGGAGAGGCGGGCGTGGATAAAAAAGATATTGCGCGCATCCGTTTGTCTTTAGAGGAGATTCTTGGTATTTGGATTGGTTTTTTGGAGAATGCTCCCGTCTATGTGGACTGCGGTCAGAAATTTGGCCGGGCGTTTATGAAAGTCAGTGTGGCGGGTTCTCGTGTGGACGCCTGGGATGAAGATGAGGCTTTTTTGTTCAGTAATCATCTGCTGGCACAGGCAGGATTGTCGCTTGTTTACACTTATAAGAATGGGAAAAACTGCCTTTCCTGTAATCCCTCAAAAAAGTCCCATATGGGGCAGATGACACAGCTTGTAATAGCGGTTATTTTGGCTGTGGTTTTAGGTTTTGCTACAAGATTTTTTCCACAGGAGGAACAGTCAGCAGCCCTTAAGGTTACACAGCCTTTGTTCAATGTAATTCTTGGCGGGCTTAGGGCGGTTTCTTCGCCGCTGGTATTTCTGGCGGTCTGTTGTGGAATTTTCAGTATCGGCGATTTGACAATGGTGGGTAAAATCGGAAAGAAGCTGATTCTGCGAATGATTTTTGAAACGTTTGTTCTGAGTATAGTCATGGCATTTGCAGGAGGTTTACTATTTCCAGTTGTTAATGAAACGGGGAATGAAATTTCCGACAATTTTTCAGAAGTTTATCAGATGGTGTTAGGGATTGTGCCTTCGGACATTGTGTCGCCGTTTCTGGAGGGGAACGCATTGCAGATTGTTTTCTTAGGAATTTGTGTGGGAGCTGCCCTGCTTGTTTTGGGAGACAGGGTATCATCTATCCAGAATATTGCGATGCAGGCAAATGAGATTATGCGGTTTATAATGGGCGTAATTGGAAAGATGGTTCCGGTATTCGTCTTTCTCAGTATATTTAATTTGCTGCTGTCCGATGTTGACAGCGGATTTTTGAGTCTGTTAAAGGTATTTGCCATTGCCATACCCGGATGCTTCCTGCTGACATTATTTTACATTTTGATGGGAGCAGTCCGGTTGTCGGTCAGTCCGGTTTTGTTCTTAAAGAAATTGCTGCCTACTTATCTGATTGCACTTACAACCGCTTCTTCGGCTGCCGCACTTGCAACCAATCTTGAGACATGCGAAAAACAGCTTGGCATTTCCAAAAAAGTGTCGGATTTTGCCATTCCATTGGGGCAGGTTATATATAAGCCGGGCTTTGTGGTTGGTCTTTTTTCTATCGTGCTTTGTATGGCTGAGTATTATGGTGTGTCCATTACGCCGTGGCTGCTTGTTATGTCGGTTTTGACAGTCTGGCTTCTTGCTATGGCAGCACCACCGATTCCCGGTGGAGCGCTCTCCGTATTTACCATACTGTTTGCACAGCTTGGTATTCCCGGCGGTGCAATTGCTTTGGCGGTGGCAATCAATTCCGTTCTTGATTTCTTTATGACATCGACCGGTCTTGCCTGCCTGCAGGTTCAGGTAACGGTTGCTGCCGGAAATGTAGGGATGCTGGATAAGGAAAGGCTTCGCTGTTCATCGGAATTGTTATAGCGTTTTTGAAAACAGTGTAAAGATTGCCGTCCTGGAAACGAAAAGAGGAGGATGAAAGGAATGAAAATGAAAAGAGTTATGCTTCATAGATTTCTAGTGTTGTTTTTGGGGTGTCTGCTGCTTCTAAACGGCTGTGCAGAAAAAAGCAAAGACAGTGAACCGATTACGAATATCCGACAGTTGGATGGACAGGTTATCGGTGTTAAGACGGGAAGCACTTTTGACAAGTATACTGATGAGTTTATACATGAAGCGAAGAAAGAATACTATAACGAATATGCGGATATGGTTGTGGCAGTGAAACAGGGGAAAATTGCCGCATTTCTCATGGATGAGCCCATGGCGAGCGTGTTGTGTGCAGAGAGTGAAGGTGTTGCTTATCTGCCTGAGTATCTGACGCAGGACGGCTATGCGTTTGCATTTCCCAAGACAGATAAAGGTGCGCGTCTGCAGAATGAATTCAACGAGTTTCTGACCAGACTAAAAGCAAATGGAACGCTGGACGAATTGAAGGACATCTGGTTTAGTTCGGATGAAAGCCGAAAAGTGGTTGACGATTGGGAAAAACTGCCTGCCACAAATGGAACAGTGGATTTTGCCACAAAGCTGGGAAGTGCCCCTTTCGCTTACATCAAGGATAACCGGACGGTAGGGTATGATGTTGATATTGCAGTGCGCTTTTGTGAAGCATATGGCTATGGCTTGAATGTGCATAATGTAGAGCTGACCTCTTTTCTTTCCGGTGTGGAATCCGGCAAGTATGACATGGGAGCTTCCGGCTTCACCGTGACGGAGGAGAGAGCCGAGAAGGTGTACTTCTCCGAACCGAATTACGACGGCGGCGTTGTGGCAGTGGTAGCGGGAAGCTTTGCCGATATCCGTTTTCAGAGCCTGCAGGATTTCTCCGGTGTTAAGGTAGGGCTGATGTCAGGCTCCGTCTTTGACAAATTGCTGGACGAGATGGTGTCGGACGTTCGATTTCAGTATTACGATGATTTGCCTTCTCAGCTTTTGGCGCTTCAGTCGGGAACGCTGGATGCGGTGATATCGGATATGCCGCTTGCGAAACTTGCTGTGGCAAAACAGCCGGATTTGGCGATTTTCCCGGAAACGGTGGCACCGGACAGCTACGGACTGGGCCTTCAAAAAAACAGTCCGCTTACAGAGCAGGTAAATGCTTTGCTAAAACAGTATGAGGATGACGGAACCCTGCAGGAGCTTCAGGAAAAATGGATTGGGTCAGACGATAGCAAAAAAATTATCGACATTGGCGGCTATGACGCACCCAACGGAACGCTTCGGTATGTTCACGATTCCACATCGGAGCCGATGAGCTATGTGGGAGACAATGGTGAGTCCCTGGGACTGGAAGTCGAGCTGGTTTCTATGATAGCGAAGGATCTTGGCATGGAGGTTGAAATCACACAGGGAACCTTCAACGCGTTGATTTCCATGCTGGAGAGTGACCGGGCGGATATTGTCTCCGGCTCTATCAGCATCACGGAGGAACGGCGTGAGAGTATCGACCTGACAGAACCGCATTATATCGGCGGAACAGTACTTATGGTGCGCAGCGAGGACATTGGGATAACCTCAGAACAGGAAGCGGTGGGATTTTTTGAAGACTTGTCCGAAAGCTTTTATAAGACATTCATTCAGGAAAAACGATGGAAAATGGTGCTTTCAGGTCTGGTTGTCACATTTGTCATTTCTGTGTTTTCCGCTTTGTTTGGTACCGTGCTTGGCTTTGGATTGTGTCTGCTTCGCAGAAGCCGTTTGCACATTGTCTCCGGAACTGCGGCAGGATTAATTCGTCTGATTCAGGGCATTCCAGTACTGGTACTTTTGATGCTGTTGTTCTACGTTGTATTTGCCAGGGTGCAGCTTAGCGGGATTGTCGTGTCTATTGTGGCCTTTTCCATTAATTTTGCGGTATATGTATCTGAGATGATACGAACAGGTATAAATGCCGTGGATGTGGGACAATGGGAGGCTGCTTCGGCCATCGGTTTTGGGCGCGTGAAAACCTTTACCAAAATTATTGCGCCTCAGGCAGTGCGGCATATCCTTCCGGTTTATAAAGGAGAGTTTATTTCCATGGTCAAGATGACCTCCGTTGTGGGGTATATTGCGGTGCAGGATTTGACAAAAGCAACGGATTTAATTCGTAGCCGGACATTTGAAGCCTTCTTCCCTTTGATTGTGTCAGCGTTTATTTATTTCTGGCTGGCATGGGTGATGACATTGCTGCTGGGGATGGTGCAAAAGAAAACAGATCCTAAGCTTCGCCGTCGGGAATTAAAGGGGATTATACCCATCACTGAAAGTATTTCCGGACGTGAGAATATGGCGGTTGTCAGTCAGAAATCGAAAAATGAGCCAGAAGAAGCCCGTGGAAATGACCCCATCATGACTATTTCCCACTTGATAAAAGCCTATCCGAACGTGACACCCCTAAAGGATGTCAGTGCGGAGATTTTAAGAGGCGAGGTCATATCCGTCATTGGACCATCCGGTACAGGAAAAAGTACGTTGCTCCGCTGCCTGAACCGGCTGGAAACCCCTACCGGCGGAAGTGTCTCGGTATTCGGAGAGGAGATGACGGCGGCTAAAGCTGCGAAGCTTGGCATGGTGCGCAGCCGGATGGGAATGGTGTTTCAGAGTTTCAACCTGTTTTCTCATCTGACAGTTATAGAGAATATCATGCTGGGTCCTGTGGAGCTGAGAGGATGTTCTAAACAGGAAGCATATGAGAGGGGAATGGAATTACTCCGGAAGGTGGGACTGGCAGGGAAGGCATTGAATTATCCGGATGAGCTGTCGGGCGGACAGCAACAGCGTGTCGCCATTGCCAGAACATTAGGAATGCAGCCGGAGATTGTGCTTTTTGATGAGCCGACATCAGCGCTTGATCCGACGATGGTGGGAGAAGTCCTCAGTGTAATGAAGCAGCTTGCATCGGAAGGTCTAACGATGATGATTGTCACGCATGAAATGCAGTTTGCCCGTGATGTTTCTACCAGGGTTTTTTACATGGATGAGGGCATAATCTACGAAGAAGGAGTGCCGGATGAGATTTTTGACAGTCCGAAGCGGGATAAAACCCGTGCTTTTGTGCAAAGGCTGAAAACACTTACACTTACCGTAGAATCTTATGACTATGATTTTATCGGTATGTCGGAGAGCATCCGTCAATTTGGAGAGAAGAACCTGTTGCAGAGGCGGCGGGTGGATGGCTTACGTCGTGTATATGAAGAAATTCTTGCACAGAATATTATCCAGATGCAGGGTGTGGAATATCCAATTACGATTGCGGTAGAGTATTCGGGAAAAGAGGATAGGCTGGAAATGCGTTTTGTGTGGAGCGGAGAGAAGTATAATCCTATGGAGGAAGGGGATGACCTTTCCATTATGTTAGTGAAAGCTGTTGTCCAGGGATGCAGCTATGAATATACGGACGGAGTAAACCGTCTTGCATTAAAAATTTGAAAGGAAAAAACGGAGGTATGTGAAATGAATGTTATTAAGACTTTGAAAGAGGATGAACTTCATGTAAAGGTAATGGGTAGACTGGAAACTGTGACATCGCCAATGCTGGAGGGAGAATTAAAAAATTCCCTTGAGGGTATTGCCACTCTGATTTTTGATTTTTCAGAGCTGGAGTATATTTCTTCTGCAGGTCTGCGAGTGCTGTTTTCTATGCAGAAAATTATGAACAAGCAGGGAAAAATGGTGATTCGAGGGGCAAATGAGGATGTGATGGAGGTCTTTGAAGTGACAGGCTCTGTTGATATATTGACGATTGAATAATGACAAGTTCACTGGAGGAGTAAGTATGGTGTATATGAGATTGCTGATTGCTGCCATCTGCCCGGTTATTGCTACAGTCTGCCTTTATCTGTTAGGCAGGAAAACAACGTTTGGAAGATTGGAGGAAAAGCACAGACAGCTTTTATACGGATTAATATTTGGTCTGGTGGCGGTTTTCTGCTCGGAATTTGGTGTGCCTGCCTTTGGAGTTATTATCAATGTCCGGGATGCGGCTCCGCTCTGTGCAGGACTCATTTTCGGTGCGCCTGCAGGTATCATAGCCGGTCTAATAGGCGGTCTTTGGCGGTGGTTTGCTGTTCTTTGGGGTGCCGGTACTTATACACGCCTTGCCTGTTCCGTGTCAACCGTTATTGCCGGAGCTTTAAGTGCGGTGCTTCGGAAATGGATGTTTGACAATAAAAAACCGTCTTGGTATTATGGTTTTGCAATCGGGCTTGTGATGGAAGTTCTGCATATGCTGATGATATTTTTCACAAACATGGGAGATGTGAAACAGGCGTTTAGCTTTGTGAAAACCTGTTCTGCCCCTATGATATGGGCGAATGCGTTTTCTGTAATGATTTCGCTCCTTGTAGTGTCATTTATGGGGAAAGAAAAGCTTATTTTGGAAAAGGAACATAAAAAATTGTCACAGTCATTTTCCAGATGGCTTTTCGTTGTGGTGCTGGCTGCATTTGGTATTACAAGCATATTTACCTTTATTTTACAGGACAGCTTTTCCATGAGCGACAACAAAGCCCTTCTCAAATTAAATATAGAGGATGTCAAAGCGGATATTGAGGACGCTTCCGATGCAAATCTTCTGAAATTGACCCACTCGGTTGCCGCCGACCTTAATGCGGCGGATGCAATAGACGATGCGCTTCTGTTTACAATCAGCGATAAGCCGGGAAATGATTTTTCAGAAATCAATGTGATTGATGAGAATGGAATTATCATCTGCACAACCAATCCGGAATATAAAGGGTTTGATATGTCCTCCGGCGGACAGTCAGGAGATTTCCTTATGCTGCTGGATGGTGCCGAAGAATTTGTTCAGAGTTACCAGCCTGTTTCAAAGGATGACAGCACTTATATGAAATATGCGGGGGTATCTCTTGAAAATGGGGGATTTGTGCAGGTTGGCTATGATGCGGAGAGGTTTCGGCAGGATATAGATGATCAGGTGAACGGTGCCACAAGGAATCGTCATGTGGGTGAAAGCGGTTACATGATTATCAGCGCAGATGATTGGAACATTGTGAGCGACCCGCAGGGAAATGAGGGGCAAAACCTGTCTGCCTCAGGTCTTTGGATTGATACGAAAACCATGCGTGAAAACGAGAGGTATGAGCTTACCGTGTATGGAAAAGAGTGTTATATCATGTATGCCATAACGGAAGGCTACTATATTATCGCCGTGGAGCCTGTGGAAGAAGTTTTGTTTTCCCGCGACTTATCCATTTATGTAACAGTATTCATGGAGATTATTGTGTTTGCCGTCCTGTTTTCCCTTGTGTACTTTCTGATAAAAATGCTTGTGGTTGAGAATATCCATAAAATCAATGGGACGCTTGCCGAGATTACAGGGGGAAACCTGAATGTATCAGTGGATGTCCGCACGAACGAGGAG
The DNA here is from genome assembly GCA_037301995.1 of bacterium. Classification (GTDB taxonomy): domain Bacteria; phylum Bacillota; class Clostridia; order Lachnospirales; family Lachnospiraceae; genus CAG-590. Next base: position 11,759 of record JAXVOW010000005.1, read on the forward strand.
TTTGTATCCCTATCTGACGATATTAATTCAACGGTTGCAACATTAAAAGGATACATTGCGGAAGCGGCAGCCAGGATAGACAAGGAGCTTGAGATTGCAAAGGTGATACAGTTCTCTACCCTGCCAAGCGTATTTCCGCCTTACCCGGAACAAACCGATTTTGATATTTATGCTACGATGAATACGGCAAAAGAAGTAGGCGGCGATTTTTATGATTTTTATATGTTAGACGTAAACCGTCTGGCTTTTCTGATTGCGGATGTTTCCGGTAAAGGCATTACGGCAGCTATGTTTATGATGAAAGCCAAGACGCTGATTAAAAGCTACGCCGAAAAGGAAAGCGATGTGGCGGAAATCCTTACAAAGGCCAATAAGGCATTATGTGAGGGCAATGATGCAGAGATGTTTGTGACCTGTTGGATAGGAATTCTAAATCTTACCACCAGAAAACTTTCTTTTGCCAATGCAGGGCATAATGCCCCGGTGGTGCGTCGTGCTGGTGGAGAAGCGCAGTTTCTTAAATTTCGGCCCGGCTTTGTATTGGGTGAGATGGAAAATATCCGTTACCGTGCCGGAGAACTGACATTAAATCCGGGAGATGAAATTTACCTCTATACGGATGGTGTAACGGAGGCAACAGATGAGAAATTGCAGCTTTACGGAAATGACAGACTGATAACTGTTCTAAACAATGCAGGAGACTTAAGCGCCCAGGAGATATGTCACAGAGTGAAAGCAGATGTAGACCGCTTTGTAGGAGAGGCTCCACAGTTTGATGATATTACAATGCTCCATTTGAAAATGCTGCCGAAGCATATTATTACAGTACAGCCAACAATGCAAAGTTTAGAGTCTGTTCTTGCCTTTGTGGAAAACACTTTGGCGGATTTATGCGTGCCACCAAAGATTATGATAAAGATGAATATTGCGGTAGACGAGATTTTTTCCAATATTATCCGTTATAGCGGAGCAATGGAGGCTGCAGTGGAGTGCAGTGTCATGGAAGGGCAGGTCAGGCTGATATTTACCGATGACGGTCGTCCCTATGACCCGACAGAAAAACCCGACCCGGATACGGCAGCTCCTGTAGATGAGCGGGATGCAGGGGGAATGGGCATTTTTATTGTAAAAAAATTTATGGATAATGTGGAGTATGTCTGTCGCGATGAAAGAAATATCCTGACATTGACGAAACAGTTTGAATAACTACTTTTATATCTAGGGAATAAAAGAGATGGGCAATAAAATAAAAGAAAGGTGTGTGTGAAATGAAGAGAAAAAGTGGAAATTTGAGAAGAAATTTGGCATTGGTGTTTATCTTTGTTCTTGTGGTTATGGCAGGAGGCTGTAGCAAAGGTCAGACAGTAAAAAATGAAAACCACACGGAAAACAGTGATTGGATGCAGAATACAGAATATATCGTGTATTTTGGCTTGAATGATAAGTCCACTGGGGAACAGATTGTATCAAAAGAAGAAGCTACGGAAATAATTAAAAATATTTTCGAAAAACAGGGTGTGGGCTATACGGTTCTTGAAGCTTTTGGGGCATATCTGGATGAAGAGGGGAAAGTTGTGTCAAATGAGACGGTAGTTCTCGATATCCTGATGGTTTCAGAGGAAGAACTGGAAAATGCTGTTACGGAGGCGGTAGATGAGCTTCATTTGGCTTCTGCCATGGTAACAAAATCAGATATATCTTACAGGTTTTATACGACAGATTAGTATTTTTTATTTGTGGAAGGAGAAAGAGAGGTATAAGAATGGAGAAATTTTTTCATGTAAAAGAAGCTGGTTCTACAGTTAAGACAGAAGTTCTGGCTGGAGTCACAACATTTATGACTATGGCATATATTCTTATGGTAAATTCCGGAATGTTTGCCGCACTTCCGGGAGTGTCCTACAATGCCATTTATATTGCAACTGCAATTTCTGCATGTATAGGGACGGTGCTAATCGGGCTTTTGGCAAATCTGCCCTTGGCACAGGCGTCCGCCATGGGTTCAAATGCCTTTTTCGTCTATACGGTGTGTTTGGGCTTTGGGTTAAGCTATGCCAATGCTTTAGTATTGATTTTACTTGACGGCATTGTGTTTATTCTGCTTACGGTAACAGGACTTCGGAAAAAAATATTTGAGGCAATTCCAACATCGGTAAGGGTGGCGATTCCGGCAGGAATAGGGCTGTTTATAGCTTTTATCGGATTACAGGATTCCGGACTTGTGGTGGCAGATTCTGCCACATATGTAAATCTCGCTTCCTTCAATCTTCTTTCTGGAAATGTGTCATGGGGAGATATTATGCCGCTGCTTGTCACATTTTCTGCTTTAATAGTGATTGCCGTTTTAACATGTAGAGGAATAAAGGGCGCCGTGCTGTGGGGAATACTGGGTGGAGCGGTGCTGTATTACCTTTTGGGATTTACTGTTCCTGATTTTTACGCGGGTTTTACAGATTCCTTAAATTTTAATCCCTTTGTGGCATTTTATGATTTTGGAACACAGGCGTTTGGCAGGGTTTTTACGGAAGGCTTTGATTTTTCGGCTTATCTGGAAAATCATAGCAGCATGGAGCTTATTATACTTATTGCAACATCTGCACTGGCGTTCTGTCTGGTGGACATGTTTGATACGATTGGCACTCTGTATGGTGCGTGTGCAAGGGGAAATCTTTTGACTGATGAGGGGGAAGTCCCTAATATGGATAAAGCAATGCTTGCAGATGCTGTAGCGACCACATGCGGCGCAGTCTGTGGAACATCCACAGTAAGTTCCTATGTGGAGGCTTCGGCAGGGATTGCGGAAGGCGGGAAAACAGGTTTGTCCGCTATGGTAACAGGGGTATTGTTTTTCATAAGTATGTTTTTAAGTCCCATCGCTTCGCTTATACCGGGCTGTGCGACGGCGGCAGCACTCATCTACGTGGGGATTATGATGATGAATTGTGCCAGAAATATAGATTGGCTGAAAACAGAGGACGCAGTACCGGCATTTTTGACATTGGCATTGATGCCTATGACTTACAATATTTCTTATGGCATTGCCTTCGGTGTGATTTCTTATGTCCTTATCAGCGTGTTCACTGGAAAGGCAGAAAAAATAAAAATAGGAACATGGGTGATAGCAGTGCTGTTTACCATAATGTTCTTTGTGACACATTGAGGAGGAAAAGAATGGATATTTCTTTTTTTAAGGCAAAACAGAGGATTTTTTTGTCTCTCATGCTTGTGGCTGTGGTATTTACAAGTGGTTGTAGTATTTCAAAGGGAAAAACAGAAGGGAAAGACATCATAATTTTGTATACCAATGATGTGCATTGTGCTGTGGATGATGATATTGGTTACGCCGGACTTGCGGCTTATAAGGAGTGGTGTGAGAGAAAGACGCCATATGTTACGTTGGTGGATTGTGGGGATGCCTTGCAGGGGGATGTAATCGGAACAATCTCACAGGGAGAATATCCGGTAGAGATTATGAACCGTGTGGGATATGATTTTGCAGTGCTTGGCAACCATGAGTTTGACTATGGAATGGAACGGCTTTCCGAATTGCTTGAACAAAGCAATACAAAGTATCTTGGCTGCAATATCCGCTATACAGGGAGTGAGAAGACTTTTCTTTCCCAGCTTGCGGCTTATGAGGTTGTTGCCTACGGAGATGTCAAGGTGGGATTTATCGGTGTGTCAACTCCGGAGAGCATCTCAAAATCTGTTCCGGCGTTTTTCCGCGATGAAAACGGAAACTATGTATATGATTTTTATGGGGAGAGTAGAGAGGAATTTTATAAATGTGTGCAGGAAAATGTGGATGCCTGCATAGAGAAGGGGGCGGACTATGTAGTGGTTTTGGCGCATCTGGGAACAGATGAGACCTCTTCGCCTTTTTCATCAGCTGATTTAATTACAAATACGAATGGTATCGATGTTCTGCTGGACGGACATTCCCATAGCGTGATTTCCTGTGATGTGGTAAGGAATGCGGATGGCAGAAATGTGCTTTTGTCTTCCACGGGCACAGGTCTTGCTAATATTGGATGCCTTATCATTACCGCAGACGGTAATATACAGACAGGCCTTATCGGGGATTATCCGGAGACAGATAGTGAAGTGTTAAGTTATATAGAAAGCATGAAAGATGAATATGAATCCCAACTGGAAAAAAGCATTGCTGTGGCTGATGTGCCGCTTACTATAAGCTCTGATTCCGATGTGCGGCTGGTCAGAAACAGGGAAACCAATCTGGGAGATTTCTGTGCGGATGCCTACCGGATTGTATCAGGGGCGGATATTGCCTTTGTAAATGGCGGCGGCATCCGGGCTGATTTGGAAGCCGGAGATATTACCTACGGGGATATCCTTGGCGTGCATCCGTATGGAAACACACTCTGTGTGGCGGAAGCTGCCGGGCAGGAGATATTGGACGCTTTGGAGATGGCGAGCCGTCTGACTCTTGCGGATTTCAGCGATGGAGAGAATGCAGTGGGCGAAAATGGTGGGTTCCTGCAGGTATCGGGTTTGAAATATACGATTGATACCAGTATGGAATCCACGGTAGAAGTGGATGAGCAGGGGAGTTTTCTATCCTGTGGGGATAACCGGCGGGTAAAGGATGTAATGGTTTTACAGGAAGATGGCAGCTATATAAATTTGGAGCCGGATAAGATGTATACGGTGGCTTCCCACAATTATCTGATAAAAGAAGGCGGGGACGGGCTGAATATGTTTATGGATAATGAATTGATTATTGACGGGGGTATGCTGGATTATCAGATACTTACGACATATCTCACGGATTATCTTGACGGTATGGTGGGAAACGAATATACCGGAGTGCAGGGTCGGATTACGATTGAATAAGCGATAATATTCACAGAGTAACCATAATTTTAAACCAGCTTCCCTCAGCTGTGAAAAGCATAAAAGGTGTTATGCTTTTCACAGGCTTTTATGGCATTTTCCAAAGCATAATAAATGGTACATTTATTAATCTTTAATATCGATTGATGCATCTTCACAAAAAATATTATCCGTTGGAAGGTAGAGTGAAAATGTCTCATCTTCCTGATTGATAGTGCTATAGGTTATGGTTCCATCCAAATCAGTAGAAGTAACAAGAATATAGGCACTGCCCTTTTTTCGGGAGTAACTCTCCGGCATATTTGCAGATGTATAAGTATCCTCCTGCAAAACATTTCCCTTGCTATCAAACTGGGTAAATATTATTTTCTCAACGGGGTTAGCTGCCTTTACAGATACGGTAAATTTGGTATAGGAAGATTCTGATGTTTTGCCATTTAAAGTACTGGACTCAGAGCTTGAAAAGGAGGTACTGATATCTCCTTGTGAGAGGAAGGTGCTGCCAGGCTGGGCTATCAGATAAACTTCTCCACTTGCTGTTTCATAAATTGGGTGTATATAAAGAGTCAGGTCTTCCCCTTCAGTGGCATAGTCATAAAGGATTGTTCCGTCCTCCTGTTCTTCTGTAGTAACCCGGCTGGCATCAAAATCCTCAAATTCTTCTAAAAGTTCTTCTGTAGATTCTGCATAATAATGATTGGCAACCTTACTGCTGTCATAGTATAAGGTACCGCTGACTTCGCAACTATCATTTATAATGGATGTGCTTGTGTCAGAAAAAAATTCGTTAATTGTTTTCATATATGTGTTTCCATCCTCTTCCTGTTGAATGCATAATAGTGCAAATCCATTGATGTCGGGAAAGGAAATGGTTTCATTTTCTTTGTCTAAATTTCCATATACTCTGTTTGCATCTGTCCCTTTTTCGGTCACAGAACCAAAAGAGGAAGTGTAATAATCATCTTCCCCGACAGCGGGGTCAATAAATTCTCTTGTGACATATACACCGATTAACGTGTCATTTGAAGAACACATATCGGTATCAGCTAACTGACATCCCGTTGTGGATGAAACCAGAAGTATTCCTGTAAACAGGAGCGCTGTGCGCTTTTTGGCTGTGCTGGTGCCAAAATAACCATTAAATTTCTTAAAGAATAAAGCTATTAAATGCTTCATACATTTTCCTCCTCGTCTAAATTACCATCAAATTTTAAAATATCTCCCACATCACAATTTAAGTGAAAACAGATCTTATTTATGGTTCCGAAACGGACACCCTTGGCTTTTCCACTTCTTAGAATGGATAAATTGGCTTCCGTAATGCCAATTAGTGCGCATAACTCTTTGGAAGTCATATGATTTTTTTTCAGAACCTCTTCTAAATGTACCCGGATTGCCATAAAACTTCCTCCTTAGATAAAACTGTCATTATCCATTTTTAATGTCCGGCTTTCGGAAAGCTTTCGGGACAATAGCAAAATGATAAATACCAGTATAAGCGAATCAATCGGAATGAGAATTTGATACTGACTGCTTAACAAAAGCCGGGAAAATAGTATCTGCAGGACATTTGTAATGACAACCAGCAGACTAATGGCGATTACTACATTCTTACAGCGGATTCCTAATTTTTCTGAGAGAATTACTGCTTCTTCACTAAAGGAATCGTTCTGCAGGGTACGGATTAATTTCATGGATAAATGAATGGTCCATAACAGCAGAAGAGAAGGGATATTGTCTAATCCATATTTAACAATAAACCAGATGTAGGTTGGCGTCAGATTTGTATCCTCTATTATAGATAACTCCTGCAGCATATCGGTATTCTGCTCAGTGAACTGCTGTATCTCTGTAATTAGAGAAAACAGACGGATTCCAAGAATATTTATCACAGTAAAAATAATAATTATAATCAGAAGAGCATGTAAGGCCTGAAGGAGATTAACAGACTCCTTTTGCTCCACATCATGCAGAATTCTTAAAGTGATATAGCAGATGAGAAGAGACCAAAGGGTGCCGCCTATGGCAATCAGATAATTGTCGGATGCCATGTTAGGAACGCTGATATAGCGGATGTATCCTGGATTAATGAAAAGAAAGATTCCGGCAAACAGACAAATGCTGAGTATGACGAGAATACAATCTTCTTTTATCACCCGCTGTTTCTTTTTGCGGTAAAGCAGATAAAATACGGGGCTGCCACAGAGAATACAATACAGTAAAATAGCCAGTATATTGCCATAAACACCGGACAGGGAAAGTGTTCTGAGCCCCAGCCCGATTGGTTCAAAGGGAAAGGTAAAAATAGATTTCATGGTTAAAGCGCCTCCTTAATTATTATTGTTTAACAATAATTATAAGGTGAGTATATGGGAAAAATTATTGTTTGTCAATAATTTTTTTAGGAGGTAAAAAAATCTGCAACCTTATCTTTCTTAAAAATGTATTAAAAGTGAAATAAAAATTGCAGTATATATTTTGAAATGTTACAATTAAGATACATGAAATATTGTATGGCAAATTACAAGGCAGTAATTTTATATGGGGCTTCGACTTGATACCTATAAGTTGACACTTTGTAAGTGCAGCCAATACATAAGAGAAAAGGAGAGGTAAATTATGATGAGTTTATTATTAGGGTATTGGTGGATTATTTTGATTGTGGTACTTGTTATAGTAGTACTGCTGGCAAGTTATGTGAAGGCGCCGCCAGATGTGGCATTTGTTATTTCGGGACTTCGGAAGGAGCCAAAGGTACTGATTGGTAGAGCCGGATTTAAGCTTCCGTTCTTTGAGCGAAAGGATGAACTGCTGGTAAAGCAGATTTCCATTGACATCAAGACTGATGATTTTGTACCGACCTTGGATTTTATTGGCGTTAATATTGATGCCGTGGCAAAGGTGCGTGTGATGACAGACGAAGAGGGTATTCAGCGGGCAATGAAGAACTTCCTTAATATGAAAGAGGAACGGATTATCATGGCATTGGTGGATTCTTTGCAGGGTAACATGCGTGAGATTATAGGTACCGTTACATTGAAGGATCTTTGTAATGATAGAAAGGTGTTTGGTGACCAGGTTCAGGAAAAGGCACAGAAGGATATGAACAGCCTGGGTATTGAGATTATCTCCTGCAACATACAGCATGTTACAGACCAGAATGATTTGATTCCTGCTTTAGGTCAGGATAATATGGCTGCCATTCAGAAGAATGCATCAATTGCAAAGGCAAATGCTGACCGTGACGTTGCCATTGCACAGGCACAGGCAAAGAAAGAAGCAAATGAAGCTGCAGTTATGTCAGAGACTGAGATTGCAATCAAACAGAACGAGCTGGCAATTAAAAGGGCTGAGTTGAAAACCGTTGAGGATACCAAGCGTGCAGAGGCAGACGCTGCTTACAAGATTCAGGAAGAGGAACAGCGTAAATCCATTGAGGTTACAGCAACGAATGCAAATATTGCCCGTCAGGAACGAGAAGTCGAACTGAAAATGCGTGAAGCAGAGGTTCAGGAGCAGACCTTGAATGCAAATATCCGCAAGCAGGCAGATGCAGAGAAATATAAGCAGCAGCAGATGGCAGATGTGGAGCTTTATAAGCGCCAGAAGGAAGCAGAGGCTAAGAAATACGAGCAGGCACAGGAGGCCGAAGCCCAGAAGCTTCAGGCAGATGCAGTGAAGTATACAATGGAGCAGGAGGCAGCGGCAATCCGGGCAAAGGCGGAAGCGGAAGCAGCCGGTATCAAGGCAAAGGGTGAAGCGGAAGCAGCAGCGATTCAGGCAAAGGCAGAAGCGGAGGCAGCCGGTATTGATAAGAAGGCAGAGGCTATGCAGAAGTATGGTGAGGCAGCGATTATCGAGATGCTTTGCCAGATGTATCCGTTGGTGGCAGAGGCTGTTGCAGCACCGCTTGCCAATGTTGATAAGATTACCATGTATGGTTCCGGCAATGCAGCAAAGATGACAGAGGATGTAACCACTTCACTGAAACAGGTGATTGATGGAATTGGTGACAGCCTTGGAATCAATCCAGGAGTGTTGTTATCAAGCTTTGCAGGTACAAAGCTTGCAGGACTGACAGGTGAAGAGGAAGGTAAGAAGGATACAACGGTTGTAAAGGTGGTTGAACATGCAGAGCAGCCAAAGGAAAGCTCTGTTTCAGATGAACCAACAGGAGAATAATATGTAAATTTCCACAAAAACAACCTGTAAACTTACGAAATTTAAGTCAAAATCAAAAAATATAATAAAAATTGAAAAAAAGACTTGATTTTTTTAACAGAGTGGTTTATATTACAACTATCAAAGCGAATACATATAGAGCTAAGGACAAGGGTGTTCTCATTAGGAGAATACCCTTTTTTCATGAAACGAAGGTTTCATTCATACATTAGTCTTGTATCGCTAATAAAGCAAAGAGGAAAGGAAGTATTATCTTATGAGTGAAAATGTGAATGTAGTAGAAATCTTTGGAACCAACGTATTTAATGACGCAGTTATGAAAGAGCGTTTGCCAAAGGCAGTCTATAAAGAACTTAAGAAGACAATTGAGCTGGGTAAGGAGTTAAATCCGGCAATTGCAGATACGGTGGCAAATGCAATGAAGGACTGGGCAATTGAAAAGGGAGCAACCCATTATACGCATTGGTTCCAGCCGATGACCGGTATTACTGCTGAGAAGCATGATTCTTTCATCAGCCCTACAGCAGACGGTAAGGTATTGATGGAGTTTTCCGGCAAGGAGCTGATTAAGGGTGAGCCGGACGCATCTTCCTTCCCTTCCGGCGGTCTCCGTGCAACCAACGAGGCGAGAGGTTATACAGCATGGGATTGTACCTCACCTGCGTTTATCAAAGAGTCTCCGGACGGAAGCAGCATTCTCTGTATTCCAACTGCTTTCTCTTCTTATACCGGCGAAGCGCTGGACAAAAAGATTCCGCTTCTCCGTTCTATGGAAGCTGTTAACGTACAGGCGCTTCGTATTTTGAGATTATTTGGAAATAAAACCTCAACAAAGGTTACAACCTCAGTTGGACCGGAGCAGGAGTATTTCTTAATTGATAAGGCGGATTATGCAAAGCGTAAAGATTTGATTTTTACCGGACGTACATTGTTTGGTGCAATGCCTCCAAAGGGACAGGAGCTGGATGACCACTATTTTGGAACGGTAAGAGAGCGGGTTCTTTCTTACATGAAAGATTTGAATATTGAGCTGTGGAAGCTTGGCATTACAGCAAAAACACAGCATAACGAGGTTGCTCCGGCACAGCATGAGTTAGCTCCAATCTACGGAACAACCAATGTAGGTACAGACCATAACCAGTTGGTTATGGAGACAATGAAGAGAGTTGCTGACCGTCATGGCTTGGCCTGCCTGCTGCATGAGAAGCCATTTGCAGGCGTAAATGGTTCCGGTAAGCACAACAACTGGTCAATTGGAACAGATGACGGAATCAATCTGTTAGAGCCAGGTAAAACACCTCATGAGAATGTACAGTTCTTATTATTCCTGGTAGCTATTTTAAAGGCAGTTGACGAGCACGCTGACTTGTTAAGATTATCTGCATCCTCTGCAGGAAATGACCATAGATTAGGTGCAAATGAGGCGCCTCCGGCAATCATTTCCGTATACTTAGGTGAGCAGTTAGACGATGTATTAAAACAGCTTGATACAACCGGTGAAGCTACAAGCTCATTGCAGGGTAAGGCGTATGAGTCTGGTGTTACCACACTTCCTTCCTTTATGCAGGATGCAACAGACCGTAACAGAACATCACCGTTTGCATTTACTGGTAACAAGTTTGAGTTCCGTATGGTTGGCTCCACCCAGTCAATTGCAACACCGAACATCATCCTGAATACAATCGTTGCCGCTTCTCTGTGTGAGATTGCAGATGAGTTAGAGAAGGCTGATAATTTTGACATGGCTGTACATGACAAGATTAAAGAACTGATTGCAAAGCATAAGAGAATTATCTTCAACGGTAACGGCTATTCAGAAGAGTGGGTTGCCGAAGCAGAGAGAAGAGGACTTCCAAATATCAAATGTCTTGTGGATGCAGTTGCTGCATTTAAGGATGCGGATAACATTGCACTGTTTGAGAAGTTCGGCGTGCTGAGCAGAGCAGAAATGGAATCCCGTGCCGAGATTTATTATGAGAACTATGCAAAACAGATTAACATTGAAGCTAAGACCATGTTAGACATGGCAAAGAAGCAGATTGTTCCGGCTGTTATGAAATATTCAGCTGATATGGCTAAGGGTGTAAATGACCTGAAGGCTGCCGGTGTTGATACATCTGTTCAGGAGGGCATTTTAAAGGATATCGCTGTAGAGCTTAAGTCATTGACAGCTGCCATTGCCAAGCTGGATGAGCTGGACGACAAGGCACTTGCTTTAGAGGATGATATGGAAAAGGCTGCAAAATGCTTCCATGATGAGGTATTTGCTGCCATGGAAGAAGTACGGAAGCCTGCCGATAAGCTTGAAGGCTTAGTAGATAAGGCTTACTGGCCATTCCCACAGTATGAAGATTTACTGTTCTATGTATAATTGGATACTGTAACGAAATTTAAATATAGTTTTACTCTCCTTTATTTGATATAGGATATAAAGCATCGCATTTTACGACAGAATGCGGTGCTTTTTTCATGATGAAGATGGATGGCAGTCAGGGATAGCAGATAAATATGTTTAAATTGGAAAAAGGAATAAGTTATGGTACAATGAAAAAAATTATATAACAGCTAAAAATTTATATTTTTATCATTTGCAGGAGGTATGAAGCATGCAAAAGCAACAAGTTTATAATCCGTTTCTGCCATTAAATGAATATATTCCGGATGGAGAACCCCATGTATTTGGTGACCGGGTTTATCTGTATGGTTCCCATGACAAGGAGGGAGGGGAAACCTTCTGTATGCTGGATTATACGGTATATTCCGCACCGGTTACTGATTTGTCCGACTGGCGGTGTGAAGGTGTGATTTACCGTGCATCCCAGGACCCGGATTATGGCAACCGCAGGTATATGTATGCACCGGATGTTGTAAGGGGTAATGACGGAAGATATTATCTGTATTATTGCATGTCAGGGGCTTTTGGCAAGGGCGGGTATTTTGGCCCAATCAGTGTGGCGGTATGTGACTCGCCGGCAGGGAAATATGAATATCTGGGTTATGTGCGTAATCCCGATGGAAGTCCCATGCAGAATTATGTCTGTTTTGACCCGGGGGTAATAAATGACAACGGGACGATACGGATTTATTATGGAACCCAGTATCCTTATGAAGAGGAACCGGACTTCAAAGACAATGAAGAGCGGATTCGGGAAGAGATGGAAATGTTTGGAAAAACCAGGGAGGAGATTCTTGGCACACCGGACAGTGTTATGGGTCCCTGTATGGTGGTTGTGGATGATGACATGCTTACCGTAAAGGAGGCTGCAAAGCATATTATTCCGTATCAGACAAGGGGAACCAGCTTTGAAGCCCATCCTTTTTTTGAGGCAAGCTCCATGAGAAAGGTGGGGGAAAGGTATTACTTTATCTATTCATCCCTTCAGAACCATGAGCTGTGTTATGCTGTAAGCAGGTATCCGGACCGAGATTTCGTGTTTGGAGGGACAATCGTATCCAATGGAGATATTGGTGTCAATGGCAGACAGGAGAAGGACCGGCTGAATATGACCGGAACGACCCATGGCAGTATTGAGCAGATTAATGGGCAGTGGTATGTGTTTTATCACCGATTAACCCATAAATCAGATTACAGCCGACAGGCGTGCGGGGAGCGGATTTCCATTGCACCGGATGGCAGTATAGCGCAGGTGGAGATTACCTCCTGCGGGCTTAACAATGGACCGCTAAAAGCGCAGGGCTTCTATCCTGCGGTGATTGCCTGCAATATTACCAATGGACATATGCCCCATGGCTCCAATAAGATTTATACCGAGCATTTTCCAAATGTAACCCACAGGGATGGGGAGCAGTTTATTGGTGAAATTGCAGACGGAACCATGATAGGATATAAATACTTTGAATTTGATGGAAACCGCCGAATCGGCGTAACCGCAAGGGTAAGGGAAAGCGGTAAGCTGTCGGAAAATGGTTCCCATCCGGAGGTGATTGGCGAGCTGGTTGTGAAGGATGGCATAGATGGCAGCCAGGCTGCAGTGATTAAGCTTACAGAGTCGGAGGACTGGAAAGAATTTTATGGGGAGCTGGTAATTCCAGACGGGGTGCATCCGTTGTTTTTGTTTTACTCCGGCATAGGGGAAATAGAATTAAAGGAAATCCGGTTCGATTAAAGTATAATATTATAGGCATTTGCGAAACTCTGTTTTCGTTACCGACCGTTGTGCAATCGCCTATATATGATATCATAGAGAAAGGAGAGGGAAAATGCAGCAGGAGATAAGGAAGTATTTAATTACGTTGTCAGAAGAGGATTATCAGAAGTTTTCTTCGGGTCTGGTACCGGGGGTGAATCATATGCTGGGAATCCGGCTGCCACAGCTCCGGAGGGTGGCGAAAGAAATTGCGAAAAAGGACTGGAAAGCAGCAATGGAGGAGCCGGACTATTATTTTGAAGAGAGAATGCTGAGAGGGATGGTATTAAGCTATGCATCCAAGGATATGGATAAAATGCTGCCCTATATTGCGGACTTTATTCTCATGGTGGATAACTGGTCAGTCTGCGACAGCGTTTTCATGGGGATGAACCTGTTTCAGAAGGACAGGGAGAGAGCATGGGAATTTATTCAGCCATATCTTCATTCAGACAGGGAATTTGAAATCCGGGTGGCACTTATTATTATGATGCAGCATTTATTAAAGTGTGATTGTGGTGGACATAAGATATCCAGACTGCGGACTGTTACCATGGAGAATCTGTCTGATGTGGCAGAAGAGAAGGGGCTTTATCTTGATAAGATACTGACAGCAGTGGACAAGGTGCAGACATCGGCGTATTATGCTTCTATGGCGGCATCCTGGCTGGTAGCGGAGGCATTCTGCTGCTTTCCATATCATACATACCGTTACCTGCAGGAGAATCATTTGGATGACCGGACCTATAATAAGGCGGTTCAGAAAATCGTAGAATCCCGTATTCCGTCTGAGGAAGTAAAAGAACAGCTCCGCGCCCAAAAAAGGAGATAGGGCGCGGTTGAAATCTGGGGAAAATCTATTTGTATTCAAAGGTATAGCGCTCAAATGCATTGATAACAGTAGTATGTCCGTTATATATGCTTTCCCTTTGCTGGTTCCAGCTGTAATTCAGGTGCACGTGGCCATGGACAAAATATTTTGGCTTATATTTATCCAGCAGATTCCGAAAAATCCGGAATCCGGAGTGGGGTAAATCCTCTCCATCATTGAACCGGTAGGCAGGTGAGTGGGTAATTAAAATATCAAATCCGTTGTGGTGCCGGATTTTCCACCACAGCCGGTGTACCCGTGTCCGCATGGCTTTTTCGGAATACTGGTAAGCCCCATAGTTATAGCACTTAGAGCCCCCCAGACCTAGAATGCGTATGCCGTTATGCACATAGATATCATCATCAATGCAGATACAGCCCTCCGGCGGGGTCTCGTCATATACTGCATCGTGGTTGCCATGCACATAAAGGATTGGTACTTTTGCATAAGTCGCAAGAAAGGACAAATATTGCGGCTTTAAGTCCCCACATGAAATAATTAAATCAATACCCTCTAACTTATCTTTTTCAAAATAGTCCCACAGGTACTTGGATTCTTCATCGGCAAGTACAAGTATTTTCATAGCAAAGATGTCCCCCCCTTATCCGGTGTTGTTATGTCCACTCCCCGCAGCTGGACTACAGGTTTTGCGGCGTCCTCCAGCTCGTCAATGACGGGAATGGTTCCGATGACATTGTCTGCCAGCCAGTCCATGGTCATGATTTCCTCTGGCTTTAATATGTCGGTTTCTCCACAGCGGAGGGTACCCTCCTGGTCAGTTAAAGGACCGGCAAATGGATGGAATATGCCGGTAGAAATAGACTGCTTCATCAGGTTCACGAGCTTGGTGGTGCCCACCGGAAGCTTATTGGAGCAGATAACGTCAATGACACCGGCTGACAGTCCCCACCAGTAATTCAGCGCCTTGCTGTCAGAGGGTTCTTCTACCTTCCAGGAACCGCGCATGATGCTGTTGATAAGCTCCTCGTAGAAGGCACCCCAGTGGTAAATGGACACGGCGAGATTTCTCTTAGCGTCATTTTTTTCGGCATAAAGACCAAACTGCCGGTCTTCGTTTTGGGGGGTAATCATATCCTGGGCAGAAATATAGTTGATATCCCGTTCCTTAAAATATTCATTGATATCAACATCCTTCTGGGTGGACCAGGTTAGATAAACCTTTGCACGGGGATTTACCATTTTTGCCCCCAGGGCAAAGGCGTTAATATTGGCAGTAACACCGTAGATTGGATAGTCAGCCACATAGCCAATTTTGTCATTAAGGCACATGGCACCGGCAATCATACCAGTCAGGAATTTTGCCTCGTACATTCTGGTGTAGTAGGTACGCACTGTGTTATGGGAAGAATTCAGGGCACAGTTCAATATCTTCACATTCGGATGGGTAGAAGCCGCCTTCAGGCTGGCTTTAATAAGCTGGGGAGTGACGGTGAAAATGATATCATAGCCGTCATTGCAGACCTCCTCCAAGATATTTTCGGTATTGTCGTTGACACCGTTGGTGATATAGCTCTGGGTTTCGATTTCATCCCCAAAAACCTCCTCCAGGTGCAGGCGTCCCAGCTCGTGTCCATAAATCCAGTCGGAAACAGAAGGGTCTTTATCGTAGACAAAGGCTACTCTTTTCTTTGTGGTTTTAATTTTATTGAGAACAGAGTTCATGATTTTTTTGTCTTCCGTCGGGTCCATCAGAAGCTCTATCGTATCATCTTCCCCCAGCAATGTGATTTCAGACCAGATTTTATCCAGGTTTTCTTTGATTTGCGGGCTGGTTGCCTCCTTTGAATCCTTATAGGGATACAGGGAGAGGTAAAAGAGCAGGGCATCGCCACAGGTGATTCCGGTCAGCTTGTTGCCGCCTTTTTCCTTAAAAGCCTTGTAAAAGGCAGTGTGGAAGGAAGAAAAATCCATGCATTCGTCCTCTGTCCACTCCTCCTCTGCATTTTTGCCAACTGCGGTTATCAGCTTTGGAAAGCTTCCCAGCTTGGAAAATTGAATATAGGTAATTTTGGTCAGCTTATAAAAGTCCATAAACTCATAATAAATCCTGTTCTCCAAATCATCACTGCGTTTTGGCACCTTTCTGGTTACGGTGGCAGCAATGGTAGGGGCGTCAAAAAATTTTAAAACACTGACGCGCTTATTGCCCTCAATCACATAGTATTTGTTCATGTATTCATAGACCTTGATTGCGTCATGAATCCCCTCTTCAATCTGGGCATCCACAAGATGGGACCATTTAGATGAAAATTCACTTCCATAGTCCAACAGGGGCATAAAGTTGGAGGCAAAGGCATTGGTTCTTCCATAGGTGCTGGTTCCCACCACCTGGTTTAAGGAAATGTTCATAACGCCTAAATTTACCTCGCATTCAATATCCGCATGGGATAAAATTTCGTCTAACACAGGGAGATACGGATATTGTCCTCTTGCAGTGGAAGCCTTGAAGGCCTTCAGTCCCATTTTCTGAGCTTTTATATAATCTTCGTATGCCATAATTATCAAGTCCTTTCTAATCCTTCTATTTTTATACGGAACATTGTCTATCATATGCTGAATCAGCTGTTTGTTTCCTGTAACAGGTATGTCATTCTTAACGGCTACATCATAACATAGAAGTAAAAAAAATACCATGCCAAAATGCCGGGTGAGTTTTTGTTAGTATTTTCCCCGGTTATATGCTACAATAACCATATCCGTGGAAGGAGGCAGAGCAGGATGGAAAACAAGCCGATTGCAATAGGAATTGAAAATTACAAAGAGATAATTGATAAACCATATTATTATATTGATAAGACGTTATTGATTGGAGAGATACTTGACAAGGGAGGAAAGGTCAATCTCTTTACCAGACCCCGCCGTTTTGGAAAAACCCTTGTTCTCAGTATGATAAAAACCTTCTTTGAGCAGGATACAGATATCCATGGAAATGTTACGGATAACAGCCGTTATTTTGACGATATGAAAATCAGCCAGGCAGGGGAGAGGTACACAAAGCACATGGGTCAGTACCCGGTAATTTCCCTGTCCTTGAAATCTGCCAAACAGCCGGATTTTGATATGGCATATAAAAGCCTTTTAAATGAGATTGCAAAGGAATATGAGCGTCACTGCTATGTGCTGGAAGGGGACATGCTGCTGTCATCTAAGAGAGAAAAATATATTAATATCATGGAGCAGAAAGCGGAGAAGATTGATTATGCGACTGCCCTGAAGTTTTTATCCGACTGTCTGAAAAAGTACCATGAAAGAAATGTTATTATTCTGATTGATGAGTATGATGTACCACTGGAAAACTCGTATTTTGCGGGCTTCTATGATGAAATGATTACCTTTATCCGTTCATTGTTTGAATCTGCCCTAAAGACAAATGACAGCTTGGAATTCGCAGTGATTACCGGATGTCTGCGCATTAGTAAGGAAACTATTTTCACCGGACTTAATAACCTGAAAATAAATTCAATTTTAAATCAGAACTATGCGGAGTTTTTTGGTTTCACGCAACAGGAAGTAGAACAGATGCTCCGTGACTATGATTTGCTGGATAAAATAGAAGAAGTGAAGGAGTGGTATGACGGATACCTTTTTGGAGAAACGGAGGTATATAACCCGTGGAGCGTGATTAATTATGTGGATACTGCGGTTGAGAATACAGTCGCATTTCCCAAACCGTACTGGTCAAACACTTCATCCAACAGCATTATCCGGGAGCTGGTAGAGGAAGCGGACAGCGAGGTAAAACAGGAGATAGAAAATTTACTGGCAGGAGGGACGATTGAAAAGCCGGTTCATGAGGATATCACATATGAAGACATCCATAAGACCCAGGAAAATCTGTGGAATTTCCTGTTTTTTACGGGATACCTGAAGAAGACAGGGGAACGGTTTGAGGAAGAGACAATATATCTTACCTTAACCGTACCGAACAAAGAGGTGGCTGGCATATACCGTAACACCATCCTGGAATGGTTTAATAAGAGATTACGTACCACCGACTTAAGCGTTCTGCACAAAGCCATCTTAGAGGGTGATTGTGAAACCTTTGAAAATGAAGTGTCAGACTTACTGTTAGAAACTATCAGCTTTTATGACTATGCAGAGAACTATTATCATGGTTTCCTGTGTGGCCTGTTAAAGGGCTGTAACCGTTATACGGTCACTTCCAACCGGGAAAGCGGCAATGGGAGACCGGATATTTTATTTAAACATTTGTCGGTCAGAGGGCAGGCTGTGATTATAGAGATAAAGGTTGTGAAAGAGTTTGACCAGATGGAGGCAGGCTGTGACGAGGCATTAAAACAGATTGAAGAACAGAATTATGCGGCGGCACTGCATAAGGAAGGATACCGCCAGATTCGGAAATATGGAATCTGTTTTTACCGGAAGGAATGCATGGTGAAAGAAGGATAATAAAAATTACAATTTTTCTTCAGCAATTGAGAACAGAAGAGACCTTCTACCCAAAAGGGCAGGGGGTCTTTTCAGGTAGTGCGCCTGGAAGCTATTTACAAATTAACGGATTCACGTTACAATGAAACGGTGTGCATATGTGAATTTTATAGAAAGAAAGGTATCATATTTGAAGAATTTATACATAGCAGAGAAACCAAGCGTGGCAAGGGAGTTTGCCAAGGCTCTTAAAATAAGCGGTGGCAGCAAGGATGGTTATATTGAATCCGAGACCTCCATTGTGACATGGTGCGTGGGACATCTGGTGACTATGAGTTATCCGGAGGAATACGACCCTGCACTTAAGAAATGGAGCGTGGAGACTCTGCCCTTTCTACCAGATACATTTAAATATGAGGTGATTGATGGAGTGTCCAAGCAGTTTAATATTGTCAAGGGACTGTTAAACCGGGAGGATGTTTCCTGTATATATGTCTGTACGGATTCTGGACGGGAGGGAGAATATATCTACCGTTTGGTTGACCAGATGGCAGAAGTGCCGGATATCAAAGAAAAACGCAGGGTCTGGATTGATTCCCAGACGGAGGAGGAGATTCTCCGGGGTATCAAGGAGGCGAAAAATATCCATGAATATGATAATCTTTGCGCCTCTGCCTATCTGCGTGCCAAAGAGGATTATCTGATGGGTATTAATTTTTCCAGAATTTTAACCCTGAAGTATAGCTATACGGTTAAGAATTATCTGGGAAAGGAACGCTGTGTCATTTCCGTAGGGCGGGTTATGACCTGTGTCCTTGGCATGATTGTGAGAAGGGAGCGGGAAATACGCCAGTTTGTAAAGACACCATTTTACAGGGTCATTGGAAATATGGAGCTGGCGGATGGAAGCTTTGAGGCAGAGTGGCGGGCTGTTGAGGGAACAAAATATTTTAATTCCCCTCTTCTTTACAAGGAAAACGGTTTTAAGGAAGAAAAGGATGCGAAGCATTTAATAGAAGAGCTGGAGACAGGAGAAGCGGACGAAAAGGGGCTGCCTCTTGCCCTGGTGGTAAAGGTGGAGAAAAAGCGGGAGAATAAAAATGCTCCGCTGTTATATAATTTAGCCGAGCTTCAAAATGACTGCTCCAGATTATTTAAAATCAGCCCGGATCAGACATTGCAGATTGTCCAGGAATTATATGAAAAGAAGCTGGTAACCTATCCGAGAACAGATGCCAGGGTATTATCGACGGCAGTCAGCAAGGAAATATATAAGAATATTTCCGGCTTGAAAAACATACCTTCTATGAAGGACTTTGCAGAGAATATTTTACAGAGTGGAAGCTACAAGGGGATTGCAAAGACAAGATATGTAAATGACAAGCAGATAACAGACCATTATGCAATTATTCCTACAGGACAGGGGCTGAATGCCTTTGGCAGCCTTCATGAGACGGCGAAAAAGGTATATGAAATTATCGTAAGACGGTTCTTAAGTATATTTTATCCTCCGGCTGTCTACCAGAAATTAACTCTGACACTGGAGCGCAACGGGGAGAGGCTGTTTGCTAATTTTAAAGTATTAGTGGAGCCGGGCTATCTTCCGGTTACCGTCAATTCCTTTGGCAAACAGAAGGAGGAGGAAGAGAAGTATTCCAGAGAAATGGTGGATGCTGCCATGGCGCTAAAAAAAGGCATGAAGCTTTCCGTGAATGGCTTTGAAATCAAGGAGGGAGAGACTTCGCCGCCGAAGCGGTACAGTTCAGGAACCTTAATTCTTGCCATGGAAAACGCAGGTCAGCTGATTGAGGATGAAGAGCTGCGAGCCCAGATTAAGGGCAGCGGGATTGGAACCTCTGCCACCAGAGCAGAAATTATCAAGAAGCTGGTGAACAATAAATATCTGGAGCTGAATAAAAAGACACAGATTATCACGCCGACCTTAATGGGCGAAATGATACATGACGTGGTGGCATCCTCCATTAAATCACTGCTGAATCCGGAGCTTACTGCAAGCTGGGAGAAGGGACTTTCTTATGTGGCAGAGGGCTCCATTACAGAAGAGGAGTATATGCAGAAGCTGGAAGACTTCATAAGGAAGAGAACAGATGCGGTAAAAGGTCTTAATAATCAGTATCAGTTAAGAACATATTTTGATTATGCGGCACAGTTTTATAAAAAACAGGGAAAGAGTGGCGGAAAGAAAGCAATTGAAAAAAAAGAAAAGAAATAAAAAAGGTGAAAGGAACAGGGTAAATACAATATGCAAAAACAGGTTACAATCAAAGAGCTATATACATTAGAGGAGACACTGGCAAAGCCATTATTAGAAGGCTTGACCTATCCATGGGAGGCACTTCCAGGGATTGGGGACTTTATTAAGGAGCTTGGAAAGACACTTCCGACAGACATCTATGAAGAAAGAGAAGAAAATGTCTGGATTGCAAAATCAGCAAAGATTTATCCGAATAATTATATTGCGGGACCATGTATTATCGGAGAGCGCACCGAGGTACGGCCGGGAGCCTTCATCCGTGGAAATGCATTGGTTGGCAACGACTGTGTGGTTGGAAACTCCACGGAGCTTAAGAATGTGATTTTATTTAACCATGTTCAGGTGCCTCATTACAATTATGTGGGAGATTCTGTGCTGGGCTTTTATTCCCATATGGGTGCGGGTTCCATCACTTCAAATGTGAAGGCAGATAAAACCATAGTACATGTGAAGGGGAAGGATTTTGACCTGGATACCGGGCTTAAGAAGTTTGGCGCTATGCTGGGGGACCATGTGGAGATTGGATGTAATTCGGTTTTAAATCCAGGCTCTGTAATATGCAGTGATTCCAATGTATATCCGGTGAGTATGGTGAGAGGTGTCGTTCCGGCACATTCCATTTATAAGGATAAAGATAAAATAGAACCGAAGCAGAAATAAAGAACGGGGCATCATCCATGGATGATGTCCCGTTTACACTGTAGATTAATTGTTTACTGTTGCCTGTTCCAGGGCATTTTTGATGGCCTGGTTTAAGATTATATAGGTGTATTGGTTTTCTTTTGAGTAGGTTATATTATCCACGCTGTCCACTACAGATATCTGATTGTTAATTTCATTTAAAGCAGGCTCTAATAGCGGATACATTGTGGTGACGGTTTCATCCAGGTTTTCGATACTGACGCCGCTTACTGTGCTTTCATCTACGGTAACGGCAACATTTAAGGTGTTTTCTCCAAGTGTGATGGTTGAGGAATATACGCCGGGAACATATTTACTTGTAGTTGTTGTATCGCTTTCTTTCCCTTTTCCAAACATATTGATTAATAATATGATAAACAGAATCCCAAGGACAAGAAAAATTCCAGTATAAATGATTTCCTTCGCTTTAATTACAACGATTTTTGTCTGTGCGCCCATAAAATTCCTCCCGCTGATTGTTACTATAATGATATGAAACGAGGTTTAGATTTAGAACCACAAAATTCAAACTTTTGTAACAGTGTGTCACCCGGATATGTTATACTGTTGTTTAGATGAATTTGCAGTCGGAATAGCAGGACTCAGGGAAAGAAAGGAATACAGATATGGCGGTACAATTTATACTTGGCGGAAGTGGAACGGGTAAGACCAGATATATATATGACAGAATGATAGAGGATTCCCAGAAGCCTGACCATAAACCGATTATTTTTATGCTGCCGGAGCAGTCCAATATGGCGGCGGAGCAGGACATGGTAGAACTGCACCCAAAGGGCGGAACGATGGATATCTCCATTTTAAGCTTTACCAGACTGGCATTTAAGGTCTTTGATGAGAGGAATATCCACACCCGGGATATTCTGGATGACTATGGAAAAAGTATGCTGATTATGAAGCTGTTAAAGGAGCACCAGGAGGAGCTGTCCTATTATGGCAATATGATTGGCAAGCAGGGCTTTGTGGATGAGATAAAGTCTGTCCTGTCTGAGTTTTACCAGTATCAGATTACAGATGAGGTTTTGGAGTGTGTGATTGCAAAGTTAAGCCCGGAGAGAAGCCTCTATTACAAAATGTCTGACTTAAGAATCTTGTTAAAGGCATTTGATGAGGCAATGGGAAGCTCCTATATGGTGACAGAGCAGATTTTAGAACTGTTAAAAGAGGTGGCGCAGGAATCAGAGCTGCTTAGGGGGGCAGACATATATTTTGATGGCTTTACCGGGTTTACACCGGTACAGTATGATGTGATTGGCGAGCTCATGAAGCTGGGCGGAAATCTGTACTTTGCCTTCACCATGGATGAGGATATTTTTGGAAAAAATGATTACAGTGAGCAGGGGTTGTTTGCTCTTGGCAGTCAGTCGGTTGATAGATTATGTAAACTGGCACAGGAAAATCAGACAGCGGTCCTGCCCCATGTGGGAATGACTCATAACTACCGGTTAGAGGAGTGTGGGGAATTGCAGCATTTAGAACGGCAGCTGTTCCGCTTCCCTGTTGAGGCTTACGACAAAAAGCCGGAAAATATTATGGTTTTCTCCGGAAAAGACAGCCGGGAAGAGGCATTATTTATTGCAAAAACCATTAAGCAGAGGGTGATGGAAAAGGGATATCATTACAGGGATTTTGCTATTATAACCGGGGATATAAGAGAACAGGCGGCGGTCTGGCATCAGGTGATGGAGCAGGTGGAAGTACCGTATTTCCTGGATTGCAACGAGACCTTATCCCATAATCCGATTGTGGAGCTGGTGGGAATGGTTATGGATTTGTTCCGCACGGATTTTTCCTATGACAGTGTGTTTTCATTTCTGAAAACCGGTTTTCTGGATATGGACATGGCGGCAGTCTATCATCTTGAAAACTATGCTCTGAAATATGGTGTAAGGGGATATTCCTGGTGGAACAGCTCTTTTAAGGGCGGTGTAAAGGGACTCCATGAACTGAACCACACAAGAAAGCAGTTTATGGACAAAATAGAACCGCTTACACCGGTATTTTTAAAAAAATCCGCCCAGGCGAAGGAGTATATAACCACCCTTTATGATTTTATGTCAACCAATAAAATGGCGGAAAAATTATACGCAAAAAGCATCTGGTTAGAACAGGAAGGGAAGCTCCGGGAAGCAAAAGCATATGGGCAGGTGTATGGCAAATTTATTTCCGTACTGGATAAAACCATGGATATATTGGGGGAGGAGGAAGTCTGGCGGGAACATTTCGCAGAGATTCTTATGACCGGCATTTCGGATATGCAGTTAGGCATCATACCATCTACTCTGGACCAGGTAGTAATCGGCGATATGGAACGAACCAGACTGCACCACACGGAAATTTTATTTGTTGCAGGAGCGAATGAGGGCTTACTACCGCCTAATACATCCGGCAAGGGGATTTTAGCAGATAAGGACAGAAAGCAGTTAAAGGATATGAACATCTGCCTGGCGCCGGACAGCAGGGAGGATATGTTTTTACAGCAGTTTTACCTGTATATGCAGCTTACCCAGGCGGCAGAAGGCTTAGTCATTACCTACCGGGATGGGGATGAAAAAGGAGCAGAGCTGCGTCCGTCCTATTTTATAAACCGGCTGGCACAGATTTTCCCAGGGCTTACTGTCACAGCCATGGAGAACCGGATAGGGGATATGCTTCCGTCAACGAGGAAAGAGGTGATGGCAGATTTTGCAAAAGAGCTTTCGCAGGATGATGTGGCGGATTCTTCGGTGTACCAGATTATGAAGAAGGATAATCCTGCAATGACCAGACAGATTTTAGATGGGTATTTTTATGATAACCGGGCTGGCGTGCTGGATAAAGCGATTGCCCGCAAGCTTTACGGGGAGAATATGCTGCACAGTGTTTCGCGGTTGGAGACCTATTCCGGCTGTGCCTATCAGTTTTTCCTGAAATATGGGTTAAAGCTTGCAAGGAGAGAAGAATATAAGGTGGAATCCAATAATATCGGTACCATTCTTCATGCGGTGATGGAGCAGTTTTTTAAACAGGTTAAGGATGGAACGATTCACCCTGACAGCATGACAAAGGAGCAGTTAGAAGAAAGGGTAGAGAGCATTACCCTGCAGGCGGCAAGGGAAGAAAATGAGACGATTTTTGAGAGCAGCTACCGGAACCGGCACCAGTTAGAGGTTTTAGTCCGGATTGCCAAACGAAGCGTGGCGAATCTTTGCAGGCATCTGGAACAGGGTGGGATGGAGCCTGCCTATTTTGAGAGGCGGTTTTCTCCGGAGGATGCACTCAGCTATATCCGCATGGCGCTGACAGACGATATGCAGATGGAATTAAACGGTATTGTAGACCGTGTAGATATCAGGGAAACGGAGGATGCGGTTTATCTTAAGGTAATAGATTACAAGTCCGGCTCTAAGGATATTGATTTTGTGAAAATGTATGAGGGTAAGCAGTTACAGCTTACGGTTTATATGAGTGTCATGATAGAGCTTCTGCAAAGGCAGTACCCGGATAAAATAATCATTCCCACCGGAATGTATTATTATCGCATCTATGACCCGATTATTGAGGAGACCGCGGAAGAGAAATTAGAACAGAAGCGTATTGAGAGCAGCAGGCTTTCCGGACTGGTAAACCGGGAGGAGCAGAGCCTGATACTGATGGATGAAAAAACAGGTCTGGTCACTCCGGTAAAATACAAAAAGGACGGGGAACTGGATTCCAGAAACAGTGCACTGGTAAGCACGGAGGATTTGATGCAGATATCCGGCTTTGTCCGCAATAAAATGATAGACATAGGAGAAAATATTATCTGCGGTCAAATTGAGATGAATCCGGAAAAGGGGGAGATAAATTCACCTTGCAATTTCTGTGATTACAGAAGTGTGTGCCGTTTTGAGTCAGGGCTCGGGGGAAATGCTTACCGCATTGGCTCTAAGCTGGACAAACAGGAGGCAAAGGATATCATTTTGAACAAAGAGGAAAAAGGAGGTGAAAATGCATGAACTGGACATCAGACCAGAAAAAGATTATAGATGCCAGAAACAGCAATTTGCTTGTATCTGCGGCGGCAGGCTCAGGAAAAACGGCAGTACTGGTGGAACGGATTATCCGGATGGTATCGGATAAGGAGAATCCCATTGATATTGATGAGCTTTTGGTGGTTACCTTTACAAAGGCAGCGGCGGCGCAGATGAAGGACAAAATTGCAGCAGCAATGGAGCGTCTGCTGTTGGAGCAGCCGGACAACCAGCATTATATAAGGCAGTTAAATCTCATCAACAAGTCGAATATTTTAACCATAGACAGTTTTTGCTACCAGGTGGTAAAGGAGCATTTTCACATCCTGGGAATTGACCCGGGAATCCGTATTGGAGAGGCAGAGGAAATCGGAGTTTTAAGAGAGGAGGTTTTAGAGGAGGTAATTGAGGAATTTTATGAGAACAATTCTGATTTTGTAGATTTTTCCGATGCTTTTTCCGCCGATAAAAATGACGATAAGATTGAGGAGTACATTTTGAAAATCTATACGGTATGTTCCAGTTATCCACGCCCGGAGGAATGGATACAGCAGGCAAGGAAGAACCTGCATGTTGAGTCAGAGGAGGATTTTGTTTCCCTGCCCTTTGTAAAGCAGTATTTTGAAGAACTTCACAGTACGGCACGGGGAATTAAGGATAAGATAACAGAAGCGCTGGAACAGGCAAGAGATATTGACGGACCGTTGTATATGGAAAAGGCGCTGCTATCGGATATTGTGCTGGTGGATGACATGATTTCAGCTCGCACCTACTCCCGGTTTGCAGATCTGTCACAGAGAAAATATGCAAATATCGGAAGGGGAAAAAAGGGTGAATACGATGAAGATGTGGCAGACCACATTAAAAAGGTGAGGGATGACTATAAGAAACAGATTAACAGCCTGCTTGGCGCTTTTACCCTGTCCTTTGACGTGGTGCTTTCCCAGTTTCAGAAGCAGGAGGCAATGCTTTCCGCCCTGCTGGATATTACGGATGTGTTCCGGGAACGCTTCTTACAGGCAAAACTGGAAAAAAGCATGCTGGAATTTAGTGATGTGGAACACTTTGCTTTACAGGTGCTTTGCAAAGAATATGATGAATCAGGTGAACCGGTTCCAAGTGATATCGGAAAGGAAATGTCTGAGGATTTCAAGGAGATTCTAATTGATGAGTATCAGGACAGCAACTACTTACAGGAAGCTATTTTAAAATGTGTTTCCACCGTTTATCAGGGGAAAAATAACATCTTTATGGTGGGGGATGTGAAGCAGAGTATATATAGCTTCCGCATGGCAAGACCGGATTTGTTTATGGAGAAATACCATACCTATGATACGGAGGAGGGTGCAGTCTGCCGTAAGCTCCTGCTTAAAAATAATTTCCGCAGCCGTGCCAATGTTTTGGAAACCATCAATTATATTTTTTATCAGATTATGGGCAGTGATTTAGGGGGCATTGAATATACGCAGGAGGAGGCGCTGGTTCCGGGACGGGAGTTCCCGGAAATTGCAGATGACAGTGTGGAGCTTCTCTTAGGAGAGAGCAAGGATTTTGATTTTCTAAATGCTTCCGATGAGGAAATGAGCAGTGAAAAGGATGAAAATCTGGATGAAAATCTGGAGGACATCGGGAGAATGGAGCTGGAGGCATCTATCGTTGCCGGCAGGATTGAAAAGCTGTTGGGCAGGGATGGAGGTACACCGTTTCAGGTGTTTGATGATGCCAGTGGGACTATGCGGAATGTCAGATTACGGGATATTGTGATACTGTTCCGTGCCCCTGCAGGCTTTCAGCATATTTTTTCAGAGGTGTTAATGAGCCGTAATATTCCGGTTAAGGTTCAGAATGAAAACGGGTATTTTGATACGGTGGAAATCCGTCTTATTTTGAGTCTGTTAAGAGTGGTTGATAATCCCTGTAATGATGTGGAGACAGCGGCAGTGTTGAGAAGCTATTTTGGCGGCTTGGACAGCAATGAACTGGCGCTGCTGGCACTTGTTAAACGGTATGGGGAAAAGAAATCAGGAAAGAAAGAATATATCTATTCGGTTGTGGAATGGCTGGCAGAGTATTATGATGTGGTGGTGGGAAACAAGAGGCTGGGAGCAGATTCTCAAAACGGAGAAGATACCAGAGAAGAGAAATCAGCCGGACTGATAGAAGCTGTTCTGACGGAAGATTTGCCGGATAACAAGTCATATATTACTGACAGTCTGTGTCCAAAGTGCAGGAAAATCGTTACCCTGGTCAACCGGCTACAGCAGCAGAAATCCTATGCCGCCATCGGACAGCTGCTGACAGATATTTATTATGATACAGGCTATTATTACTATGTGGAAGCAATGCCGGAGGGAGGCCAGCGAATCCGCAATCTGGATTTGTTTTTACAGGAGACCAGACGGTTTGAAAACGGAGCCTATAAGACACTGTTTGATTTTCTTATGTTTGTGGATAAGCTTCAGAAGAAGGCCATTACGTTAGGTGGTGACCCGGCACCGGAAATTTCTTCTGACGTAGTCCGGATTATGAGTATCCACAAGAGTAAGGGACTGGAATTTCCGATTGTATTTTTGTCTGGTACAGGCAGGAATTTTAATCTGATGGACACAAAAACACCGCTGATTATTCATTCTGATTATTATGTTGGCGCAAAGTATGTGGATGTAAAAAAACGGTGTGGAAATGATACATTTTCGAGGAAAGCCTTTGGCGCTTTGATGGTGACGGAAAGCATTGCGGAGGAGCTTCGGATTTTATATGTGGGGCTGACGAGAGCGAAGGAAAAGCTGATTATGACCGGGGTTACACCGGATGTGCCAGCCCTTATCAAAAAATATGAGGAGGCAGCCAGAAGAAGGGAAAGAAAGCTCTCCTATAGCATTGTGCATACGGCACGAAATTATCTGGATTTGATAACGGCTTCCTTTATCCGCAACAGGGAATTTCATGAAGTTATGAAAACGGTTAGAAAGCGTATGGATAAA
>JAXVOW010000006.1:0-38299 GCA_037301995.1 bacterium
TCTGCACATCCGTATACTCTCCATACACTTTTGTCCCGTCTTCTTTAAATTTAAAGGCTCTGACCCTGACATAATAGGTTTTTCCGGCAATCAGGCTTTCAACCGCCTTGTCAGCAGTCTCTACCTCTACTACCACCGTTGTTTTCCTATCAAAATCCTTATCTGTGGAATAACTGACCTCATACCCGTCTGCTCCCTCTACCTCCAAAACTGATATTTTTATA
The DNA here is from genome assembly GCA_037301995.1 of bacterium. Taxonomy (GTDB): domain Bacteria; phylum Bacillota; class Clostridia; order Lachnospirales; family Lachnospiraceae; genus CAG-590. The sequence goes on from JAXVOW010000006.1 coordinate 225, forward strand.
TCCTGATTGATGTTCAGGTCATCATCTACCAGTTCTGTTGTCTGCTCCGTATCTGGGTTATTGAAAAGAAAACCAGATGCCAGCTGCTTTATGCTTGGGACAAGAGACTTTGTGAACAATATTCCTGCACATACTATCAGAAAAAGCACCAGCATATCGGCTGGTACTCCCTTCTTTCTTTTCTTCCCTGTTTTCTCTTCCCGGTCTGCCTCATCTGATTTCGCAACTTCTTCCCAATCCGGCTCTGGTTCTTCTTCCTGTATATCCGTTTCCTCTGGCATCAAAGCCATGCTCTCCTGTTCCGGAGTCTCCGGCTCTACCGCATTTTCTTCTTGATGCTCCGGCTCCTCCGGATAGCCAACAGATGCATGAGAGCTTTCCAGCTCCTCTGCACTCTCTTCCTCCTCCGGATGCACCACCATCTCCGGACTACCGCCGGATAAATTCTTTTCCTCATGCAGGTGCAGGTTCTGCCCATTGCTGCTGGTTATTGTATTCCCGAAAAATTCTTTTTTCTTTCCCTTCAGCTTTACCGGATTTAAAAGAATGGATATCCTTGACTGTCTTACCGGATGAATAGGGATATATTCTTTCATCGCCTCCCCATACAAGATATCTTCACCCTGAAACATATCCCCATGCCATTCGATACGCCCTGTTTCATTTTTGACAGTATCCAGGTACATATCTCTTACTCTTTCATATTCTTCCGGATAACTGAAATTCAGCCACAGCTTTGCAGCTTCATCATCTATATACCGCAGGACAGTCAACGCATCTGCCATCCTGTATGGTTTTCCGTCTGTCACCAGTATTTTAACTTTGCATTGGTTAAACAATTCTGACTTCGTTCCACTGTATTTACCCAAGTCCAGAATTGCAAATCTTTTATCTGAATCAATAGACTGATGCCAGTAATCAACCCCGTCCTTGCGGTAATGATTTTCCCCTGCCTGTTCCATGCCATAAAAAGCCGCCATGGCGTTTAAATCTCCGGATTCATTTGCCTCCACATAACATACGCTTTCTCCATACTGTCTGATATAATTTGCCAATCCAACAGAAACATGTGTAGCTCCGGCGCCACTGTTCGCCGACATAACACCTATCCAGACACATTCATACAGCTCCTTCTCAGGTATCCTCTCTCCCGTCAGCAGGTACTCCAGCTTTCTGGCAAGGTTGTCCTGGTATTTATATAAAAAGGTTATCTGGTCGCCATAAATAACCTTCTGTTGTCTGTCTTCCTCATCAGTCAGCTCTTCTGTAAGCAGAATAACCTTTGTTCCCCACATCTCATGGACTGTCTTAGTCATCTCGCTTAACTTCCTATCTGTTTCACTGATACAGTTGCGGTCAATTACCATGTACTGCAGGTTTGTGATAAGCTGAAGCTTATTCGATATAAAGGCAGTCAGGCTGATTTTATCCACTGCCTCTGTCAGCAGCTCCCATTCATACCGTTCTGCCAGCTGGTCTAACAACTGCCTGTTTTCTTCCCTCGAAATATAAATAATCACCATTCTCACCTCTTTACTCAAAAAGGCGGCCACTTAAATGACCGCCCATCTCATTTACTCAATATTTTCCCATTCATTTTTTGCCCTGTACGGATAGTACTTCTGGCTTTTTACAAACCGGAATTCCAATTTAATGATATCTACCGGTGACAGGTTGAGCTCACCCTTGACCAGCAGCATCCCGACAGTACCCACTCCCAGCAAAGGAATAAAAAGCAAAATAGTTACATTTTGGATTCCTATCATATAAACTATAGAATCAATAATCAGAAAAACAAATGCTGCTATAATAGTCGGTATGAGTTCATCCTTCCCGTACCCCGGAAAATACTCTTTTTTCATTTTCAAACCCGAAGGCATATATAATTCCATGCGCTCCGTTTTTTCAGCTTCTGCCACGTTTTCACCTCCCTGCTCTTATTAGTAATAACCTCTTACGATTCTGGCAGCCGTTAACACGGTTTCAATCATTATCAATACGATTAATACATTTTTAATTTTTTTATTTCTGGCAGTCTGGTCATCTGCATTCAGATTTTCCAGAATCAGATACACGATTCTGACAGCTGCGCCGGTTCCGGAAAGTGCCTGAACTACAGTAATCAGCTCTATAATTTCATTCATATCCCGCCTCCTACGCTTTTCTGGTGAAGGAGCGTAAGATGCTGTAAGAATATAATGCCTGCTGCAGCTTTCCTCCGCCTCCCTGGTTTGTCATGATGAACTCAGATAACCATGCCGGCGCCTTAAGGGCCATTGTCAAAAGAGTAAGTGCAAACAGAAGTGAAGAGTTGAGCAAAGCGTATAAACTCAACTTATAACATACAAGCTGGATAATGGCTGCAAAACAGATTTGAAAAAATTTCTTTATATACGGCTTGAATACTCCTTCATCCGAATCCAGCAGCCCAACTGCCGAAAATGAAATACCTACCCTTAAGATTATCAACTGGATTGCATTCAAAGTAAAAGTAACTGTCAGTACAAAAGTCATTACTATAAATATTATTATTAACAATAATGAGAAAGTCCTCATGTTTGCAATTGCATAAGATGCATCTACCAAAGTGGAAAGGACACTATCAAATTCCAGAGGTTTCATCTTCAAAACATTTAATATCACATTAGCTATTTCATCACCAATAGCCATCATCTTACTGAACAACAGCCCAAATGCCAGAGAAATAAAAATTGCTTTTCCCATATTTACCATATGCACTACCGGCTCCGCATCATCATTTCCATCTGCACCAAGAATATATGTATTAAACAGCTTCGTTACAAATTTTAATGCGAGCAGATAAAACGCAAAAGTAAATACAACATTTGAAACCGGGGTAATATCTACACCAACCTTTTCCTGAAACACCTCTTCGCAATTAAACACAGTACTAAAATCCAGGACACCAATGAAATGGCTCACAATAGATTCTCTTCCTTCTTCTACAAAATTAGATAAAATAGATTTTAATATATCTACTCCCATGGGCCCTCCTTATGATATTGAAACACCATAGTATCCGCCAATGATTCCCACCAGCGTGCCTATTGTTTCTGCAAGAATCAGACCAATAAGGGCACCTTTTTGTTTTTTGCTGAACTTCTCCTCCTCGTTATCAGATGCTCTCTTCTGCAGCTCCCATACAATCCAGAGCACTAATATGATTGCTGCAATCAGTCCCTGTCCGACTGTTAATAAATCCTTCATCATCTTCTTTGTTCCGGTCTCGTAAATGCTCCCCTTGAATCCGGAGGCATACACATTCATACTTCCAGCCAGGATAACATATGCTGCTGCAACCAGCCCGGCTATATACATCCTGCTTTTTAACACCTGTTTCTTTACACCATTCTTCATTTTCTTTAACATTTTTAAATCCTCCTTACATAAAAATAAACCCTGTCATACGATAGGGTTTTGCTCATAATTTATATCCTGTATATTCAAAATTGTTTGCTGATGGTCACAGACCCAATAACGCCTCTTCCTCCTGGCGCATCATTTCCTCCTGCATACGTTTGGCCTCTTCCTGCAGTTCCTTTTCTTTCTGATTGCGTTTCACCTGGTCAACGATTACATTCCATATGCCCCATAAATCAATCTTCTGTGATACATTATGTCTTGTCCTCTGTTCCTGGCGTTCTACACGCAGTTTTTTGTTATAGTCCTCATTACCCATTCCAAACAGCGTATTAAAATACCACTGGCTTAAATCCGGTGCATTCATTATCGCAGGCGAACCTGACGGCATGACCAGCGAATAAGGCCTTTTAAGCTCTTTTACTTCTTCCGGCATCAGCAGCTCCCTTCCTATCAGCTGGTTTGATGAACCGGTAGACGTCACTGAACTGGAAGTCTTGTTGGAATTTACGCTTGTGCTGTAAGACTTTGTTGTATACTTCCCAAGGGCGTCACTGATATCCTTCCTGGTCTCCGGGTCATTGCTCTTAATATACACCCATGTCTCACAGTTGCTTCGGATTGTCCGCAGCCCCGTTTTTTCATACTTCTCCTCAAGCTGTGCAAAATCCTGTACAAAAAAGTTCAGACGGAAGCCCTTGCCGCCGCCCATTGTCAGCATCTGGATAAGGTTTGTAATCTTTGAAAAGTTTCCGGCTTCATCCATATCTGCATTTACCCTTATATTCAGCCTTCCTCCGTTTTTCTTCGCCTCTTTTGATAAGACCGCATATGCCTGTGTGATAAATAATGTAGCCAGCGGATGATAGGTCAGTCTGTCCTCCGGCAAAACAATAAAGACTGCCATTTTCTTTTTCCCTAAATCCTCCAGCTGAAAGCTGGATTTGGAAGACATGTTTGCTATATACGGATTTGTAAATAATCTTAATGTCATAACGGCTGCCGTGTAGAACGAACCCTGCATCTTGTCCGGAGCAATATCCGCTACTCCTAAAAGACCTTTTGAAGGATGGTCATCCGAAAGAGAATTGAGATAAATGCTAAGCGGCATAATCTTCTTTTTTCCAACGGTAACCGGCTTACACATATTAATTAAAAAATAATACACATTTGGCAGATTCTGATATCTTTTATGTTCTCCTTCACGGTTATCATAGACCACTGACATGATGGACGCCGCTATCACGGATGCCTCGCCATCATTCCATATCCTTTCGCCTTTTGCTTCTCCCACAAGCTGTGAGGTCAAATCCCATGTTGCATCAATAGCGGCAGGAATATCCCCCGCATCCACAAAATCAATGATTGTCTGCAGATAATTCCAACAATCTGAATACAACGGCTCATCATAATTAATCGTATACACCTCATATCCTAAGCTCTCCAGATATGGTTTCGTATAATCGACAAGCTCACCCTTGGGGTCCGTCGCTATAATGGATTCCCCTGCCAGCCCCTGTAAGCCTATGGTCTGCAGTACACATCCTCTGGTTTTTCCGGAACGGGTCGTACCTACGCAGAGCACATGTGTATCTGTGTCGATATAATATATTTTTTCTCCCTTGGGTGTATCCTCTTTTCCCAGGACAAAGCCGCCTGACGGAATTGTAAATTTTTTAATATCCCCTTCCAGTATTTTTTCAGGGATAAGCACGCTTTTAAAAACCTTATTATACTCTCTCTTTTTCAGCCATCTTGCACTGCCGCACTGGTTTTGTCCCACTGGTGCCGGTGTATGGATATCCGGTGTGATTTCAACCAGCTTGCTCTGGTACCCCGGCTTGTTGATTGTAATGTAAAGATACAGGGCAAATTCCAGTGCCACCATACATACAAATACTTTTAGTTTTTGTTTATTAAACAGGATTTCCTTCATAACGGAAGCCCCAAATATAAATGTGCCCGCTGTAATGGTACTCGTCAATATCCCGGTCAGATAAAATGTGACATATACAATAAGCACCACTAAAAAAAGCAGTAACACCAGGATTGTCTTATCCTTCTTTACTGCCTTTACCAGTTTTGATAATCCATTTTTATCGTTCATTTTCCCAATCGATACCCCTTCCTTTCTGTGCTTCCTTTGCCAGCTCCCTTCTGGCAGCTGCAGAGGAATAATCCTTTTCTAACTTCTGCAGCGGATACCTGCCGCTTCTTCCCATTTTACTGAGGCTGTTTGCCAGCCTCAATATTCCATATGCCGTATCCATTGCTTCATTTGCTTCCTGCTGTTGTCTGATTTCCTGGTACTGCTTATTTAATGCAAAACGTTTCTCCATTGCCTCTTTGGTAAACTGTGCCTGCGGATACAGCTTCTTATTCCGGATTTTATGCCCGTCCGGGTCCGTAAATGTAACATATTTTCTTTTTTCACTCCAGTCTACCTCATAACCCAGCATGTTCATCGCCTTTATAAATTCCTCCCTGCTGGCTGCTGCTTCCATGCAGGTCTTTACTGCCAGGAATGTTTCACGCTTCCAGGATGTACCTTCCTGCTCCATCCGTATCTGATACTGTGACTTATAAGCTTCTTCCTCTTTTTTACGGTTTTTCTCTGTTATATGCAGTCCGTATTCCCGGAGTATGGAATCGGAATAATCCTTCAGCTCCTGTAGCTGCTTCTCAGACATCTGCCATTTATGACCATCCTGCAGGTTTACGGAATTTATAACAAAATGTGTGTGCAGCTTTCCTGTATCTAAATGTGTTGCATAGACCACCTGGAAGCCTTCAAACATCTTATGTTTCACCAGACGCTCTGCTATCTCATGCGCCACCGCCGGTGTCGTTTCGTCGGCTACCAGGTTCTGGGAAAAATGAACCAGCATTCTGTTTTTTCCATCCTCTTTGGCTTTCCCATACATCTGCTTGCACAGAACCATTTCTTCATAGGCAGTTGCAGCAGTGCAGTTTAATGTACCTATGAGCCATGGCTCTGTTTTCTCTTCCCCTGTCTCATACTCCAGCACCCTCTTTAAGGATGCCAGAGTATGATATCCCCGGTAACCGGCTCCGGCTTTCGTTTTGCTTTTTCCATTATGAAAGGTTATCGTTCCGATTCCGCTCACTCCTTCCTCTGTTTACTTAAACCTATAAGCTGCTTTAAAATCTGTTTCAGCGTATCATTTGCCGGATATAAATCCACTTCCTTAATCTTTCCCATACGTGCCAGGACAGTAAGCTGGTTGATATTAACGCCAAGCTTAGCTATCTGCTTTGCGAGCTCCTTCAGTCCCGGCATCACATAAATTTCATTTCCGTTTGCACTGCGCCTTACATACTCTGACACAGTGCATCCGGCTTTCTCTGCCTGCTCCAGATAAAATGCCATCTCTTCTTCCGATACCCGGACATGTATATCCTTCTTTCTACTGCTGTCTGCCTGCTGTAACCTTGTTTTGTGTGCATATGTAATATCCGTTACTTCATAATCAGATGCAGCCAGAAGAATGTCCCTGGCATAATCTGACAGGCTTTTGCCTGCCGCTTTGGCAGCTTCTGCTATCACCTCCCTTTCTTCCGGCGTTGTCCGATAACAATTCACTACACTTTTATTCAATGGTACAACACCTCCTTTTTGTATGAAAAAAGCACCCTTTCGGATGCTTTCTTTACCTGTATTTTGATACGATATAGTCTATTATTCATATTTCTACTATAAGAGGGTTTGGGATACCTCCCAAGTATTGAGGTCCAGGGAAAACACCCTGGCAAGCTGTTTGTGAATACAAGTGTAATACACTTGTATCCACAAACAGGAAGCTTGCCCCTGAGTGCTACGCACTCCCGGTTTTTTTGAAGAAAAATCCCCTGGTGAGATTTCCCCGGCATTACATCTCCATTCCCGCAGCCTGTTCCATCTGAGCCATTTCCTCCAATGGTGTTCTGTTCAATACTGTCTCCAGATTATTCATCTGTGCCAGGTCTTCTGAATACCTGTCCAGCTTGGGCAGTTCCCGGTAATGTTCCATTTTATCAAAAGCATGTATAATGTCTTCCGCTGCTTTTACTCCTTCCGGCGTCCTGCTGGTGCATATCCATATATTCTTTATTCCCGGATATTCTTTGATAAACTCTTTTACCTGCTCTGTATTCCGGTATGCCAGATAATATTCATCCGGCTCTAATTCAGAGCCAAGCATTTTCTTGTAATTTCTTCTGTATACTTCTCTGTAAGCTTCTATCTCCTCTTTATTATCACATAGAACCAAAACCTCACATTCCCCTTTGATAAAAAAATCCTGCAGCGGTTGGTCATCAACAGCCTGGTCCTGCTCCGAAATCTGCTGTTCCTGCTTTTTCAGCTGCTCCTGTTCCCTGATAGCTACCAAATCTTCATTAAAATCCTTATGTACTGGCCGGTGCCGGATTACCGTATATTTATCTCCGTATTGTTCCTTAATACGAAATGCTGCCATTTCACCTGCCTGGTCATTATCGGTGCATACCCTTATCTTTTCAACATCCGTATGCTCTGTAAGAAACCGTTCCAGTGCCTTGTCAGTAACACCGCCCAGTGCAACATAGGAATCCTTCATCTGCTTTCCATACAGCTTCTGCAGACTGATATAGGATAGTGCATCAATCGGCGCTTCAAATACATTAAGTACTCCGGATTTTCCGGATATTGAAAAAGAATATGCCTTCTGGCTGCCCGGTACATCCTGCTTGAAGGTCTTACCCTCCGTATTCGTGGAACGTACCGAGGCATGCTTTGCCGTACCGTCCTTATCCCTGCCGACAAACACACAGCTTCTCTTTGTATTTTCGTATATATAACCTCTGTCTACCAGTACCTTTAATATACCAGGGTCAATCCCTCTGGTCTTGGTGAGGTAGGCAAACATGTGCCTGTATGTATAATTCCTGTCTGGCAGATGGAATTCCTTTGGAGGCTCCGGTTCCGGCTTCCAGTCTGGATTATACCTAATGGCTTCCATCTCTTCCCCCAGTAATGTCCTGACTGCTTCTACCCATGTTTTGTTTTCAAATTCCATACATAAGCTGATTGCATCTCTTCCTCCACAATCATGGGTTTCCCAATGCCATGTATTTCCTCTTTTATTAAAGTATAGACCGCCCTGGCCTTTCGCTTTATACCAGTTGCCACTTTTTTCTATTTCCAAACCAACGCTTCTGGCATACTCTACAACATCCACTCTTTTTGCACGGTCAATCTGCTCGTCCGAAAATCTTTTTGTACGACGCTCTGCCATAGTCTTCCTCCTTTCCACTCAGAAAAGGTCCACTGAACCTTTTCCTCATATACTTGCCAACAAAAAAGCAGCCTGCTCTGTCTCAGCTGCCACTATAATTCAAGCTCCGGTTCTTCCGGTTCTGCCTCTGCCATCATTTCATCAATTACTTTTGCATATTTATTTAACTGGTCCTGCTCGCAGTTTTCTATATTCTGCGGCGGTGTATCCTGTATATGCTCGCCTTTTTCAATAATCTTTACCAGGCTCTCTGCCAGGTCTTCCGGCTTCCTCAAAAGGGACAACCGGTCATGCTGCCAGGTACCCTTTGTATGATTGATACCGTTTAACAGCTTGATGCCCCGTGCCGGTGGCTGCCAGTTGTCAAAATTCTTTGTGTAATCATCCAGCAGATAATCCGTCTCCTTGAGCTGCTCCGGTATCATATCCCTTTTGTCCATTTCATATGGAACAAAGATACGGTGTGCTTTATCAACACCTGGCAGATGCTCCGATACCCATTCATCCTTTTCAGCCAGTGCATAGTCGCTCTCCGTCAGATATTTCGATAACACAAATACCTCTATTTCCGGATGCGTTTCTACAATATGGTTGACAGCTCCCACCACATTTTCATATTCTGGAAGATTTCTGTAATATCCTTTCTCAAACAGCTCTTCAAATGCCACTGGCTGCCACAGAGCGCAGGTTCCATCTAAATCCACAAATAAACGATTTCCCATAAATAACCTCCTTTACATTTCCAGCTCCATCTCAAAATCCTGTTCCGGAAGCTCTGGCTCCGACATAATTTTCTCCACTGTCCTTTTAATTACCTCTTCCTGTTCTGACAGCTGCTCCTTCCATTTTTCACCATAGACTGCCATTTCATATCTGTCTTCAAATTTCATTAAGGAAACCCCTGGCTTTGGTACCGCCATGCCATAATCCCCAAACCATTCCGTTACACGCTGGCTGTCTGGTATATTCTGGCTGTTTTCATACTGGTAAATGATATCTACCTTTGTCCAGTCAATATCCTTAAGCGGCATTTCATCCATTCCCTCTGTTTTCTTATTCTGCAGGGTTTCCAGCAGCCTTTTCTTATAAACTTCCGCCTCCTGTGCTGTGCCGCCGCCCATCCTAAAATCAATGGTATCCAGATGCCTGTTTTCGCCCCTGACATCCGCATGGCCTAAATTTACCTGGTCAAGCTCTGCATGAAAAAATGAGTTATCTTTTATGACGGAATACCTGCCAAAGGATACCTGCTGGAAATAACTCCAGGAAAAGTTATTGGAATCCAGTACGGTATCCTTCAGCAAACAGCTTTTGAGATGTGCATGGGTGAAATTGCTGTGTATAATCTGGGAATCCACACTTTCAACGGAAGAAAGGGTTGCCTCTGTAAAATTCCCATTGATGAAGTCGGAATCCATTATCTTACATTCACTGATATGTGCCCTTTTAAAATCTGCATTGTGAAAATCACCCTGGATGCGGAGATTATATATAAACGTATCTGACAGGTCGATATGGGCGCTGCCTGCTATGCGGTTCATATCTGCCTGCCCTATCCTTAGTTTACTCGTAAAAAATTCATTGACTTTTTTTAGGTCTGCACTATGTAACAGCTTCTCTGCATCCAGTTCTATTTCTTTTTCAGCATCCTGGTATTTTATAAGCTTGATTTTATTGCCCTCCACCGGATTCCATCCGCAGTCCCCATTTGGTCGGATGACAAACATCTGTGGAATTCCATCCTGCATCCGGATGCCGTTTAGTATCTTGTAATCCATTATGTCAACACCTCCTTAATATAAAATGCCGGTACATATATGCTATGTACCGGCTTGCTTGTTACATTATCCTGTTACTGTATCATTTCCCATGTTTCCTCTTCCATCACCATCTCCTCATCCATTTCATATGCTTCCTGCATTACCCGTTCCACAGCCTCCTCTATTGCCTTATTCTGGCTGCTAACTGCTTCTAACGTCTTCTGTTGATTAGAAGATGACGCTTTTACCTCTCTGCCTTGGCTGACACTGGCTGTCTCTCCTTTGGGCTGGTTATATATTTTTTCTCCTTCAGCTTGTCTTTCCGCTTTTTTCTGACTGCTGCCAACTGCTTGTAGTGCTTTTTCCTGATTAGCGGCAACCGCATTTACTTCCCTTCCCCGGCTGATACTGATTACGTTATCCTCCTGCTGGTTATTAAGCTCAATGCCTGCAACTTCACAGAGTTCCTCGGCAACCTCTTTTACAGGCTGCTCCAGCTTCTGTTCTGGATTCCGTTCCGCATAAGCCGCCAGCTCCTCTACATGCTCTTTAATCTGCTTGTCAAGCTCCTTATCCTTATATGCGGATTCCGGAAGTAATTCTGACTGTACCAGTGTTTCCTTGATATCCTGCACAGCTTCCTCTACCCTGGCATCCCGGATTTGCTCCGGTGTCATTACCTCCCTGCCCTGGTAGCGTGCCCTCAGCATTTCCGTTATTTGCTCTATCTTCTTACTAAGCCATTGCCGGATGTCCTCACACATTTTCTTCAGGGTCTCGCCGAGATTATTCAGCACCATCCTCTGCCGGATAGAATGCATCTGTGCTGCAGTTAAATGGACATCTTCATAGGCCTTTGTATCAAATCCAGCCTGCTGTCCTAAACGCAGTTCCCTCATCTGCTCTGCAGAATAGGATGGATTCAGATAATTCTTCATGTCGAGCTTTTTCTCAAAGCCCAAGCGGAGCTCATGTATCTGCTCCGCATTATAAAGCGACTGGTCAAGCTTTTCCAAATCCAGCCTGACACCATTCTTATTTCCAATCCGCAGCTCTCGCATATGTTCTGCTGATATAAATGGACTGTTAAATTTTGAAACGTCCATTCCTGCTTTCAGGGCAAGCCGCAGCTCCCTCATCTGCTTTGGATTAAATTCAATATCCCTGTACTGGCTTGTGTCAAGCTTCTGACTGACACCCCGGCGGATTTCCTTAAACTGCTCTTTTGTATAACGCTTCATCTGCTGGCGTTGCTGCTCCAGCTTCTCTGCAGGTGATTGCGGTATATCCTGCTGTTCTGCCTTTTCTTCTGACACTTCCGGTTGTCCTTTCTGTCCGGCGTTACCTTTATCCAAAGCTGCTGTATTCCTTCCGGTCTGTTTCCCCTTTGTATTATCCTTCGACTGTCTCGCCGTCTCTGTCATCTTCTTTGCTTCATCTGACCTCCTTAAAGCTGCCCGTCTTTTCTGGTCCCGGATACGCTGCTTGCTTTTAATTTCCTCCGGGTCCTTATTCTTATCATACTTATAATAGTCATCATACAGCTCTGAAGCCTTCAATTTGATGGAACCTGCCGGATTCTGCCGGGCTGCTACCGCTTCCTCCAAAGAAGGTCTTCTCATACCACCCTCTGCATTCTCATCCTGGATACGAGGCAGCATATCCAGCTCCTTATCCGAATCCCATTCCACTGTAAAGGTTCTTTCATCCTCGGAAAGAACCTCGTCCTCCCCAATCAGCATATAGAATTCCATGTTACTGTTAGGTACTCTTGTTAATATGTTTCCGTCTCTCCGTTCCTCTACAAGGGTCTTTTTGTTAATTGAAAATTTTGTTTTAGCCATATGAACTTCCTCCTCTACATTTCCATTCCAAGCTCCGGCTCCGGTATCTCCGCCGCTTCCAGTGCTTCTTCAATAGCGGCATCCCACCGGTTAACCTCTTTGCTTGCTTCCCATACTTCATCCATGAACTGCGGCTGGACATATTCCAATGCATTACTGTTTTGCCGGGCTGCCGCTATACAGATTTCCGGGGTCTGCTCTTTGACATATTTTAATGCACACCCATACCCATCCTGCTTTACTGCTTCCATACAGATTTCCGGCGTCTGCTCCTTGACATACTGTAATGCTCTTCCATTCTGCTTTACCGCTTCCAGACAAATCTCCGGCGTCTGTTCTTTCACATATGATAATGCCGTTCCATCCTGCTTTACTGCCTCAAAACACATTTCTGGGGTCTGCTCTTTGACATATGCTAATGCCCGTCCATTCTGCTTTACCGCTTCCAGACAAATCTCTGGGGTCTGCTCCTTGACATATGTTAATGCCGTCCCACTCTGCTTTACTGCTTCCATGCAGATTTCCGGCGTCTGCTCTCCAACAAATTTCAATGCATATCCATTCTGCTTTACCACCTCCATGCAAATCTCCAGCGTCTGCTCCTTGACATCTGCTAATGCCAATCCATTCTGCTTTACCACTTCCAGACAAATTTCCGGTGTCTGTTCCTTCACATATTCCAATGCCTTCCCATTCTGCTTTACCGCTTCCAGACAGATTTCCGGTGTCTGCTCTTTGACATGTGCTAATGCCTCTCCATTCTGCTTTACCGCCTCCAAACAAATCTCCGGCGTCTGCTCTTTGACATATTCCAATGCCTTCCCATTCTGCTTTACCGCTTCCAGACAGATTTCCGGCGTCTGCTCTTTGACATGTGCTAATGCCTCTCCATTCTGCTTTACCGCCTCCAAACAAATCTCCGGCGTCTGCTCTTTGACATATGGTAATGCCTCTCCATTCTGCTTTACCGCCTCCAAACAAATCTCCGGTGTCTGTTCCTTGACATATTCTAATAACATTCCATCCCAACGGACCATTTCCATATCTCTGTTAATTTCATTTTCTGTCATATAAATCTCCCTCCTCTACATTTCCATCTCAAGCTCCGGCTCCGGTATATCCGCCGCTTCCAGTGCTTCTTCTATAGCGGCATCCCACCGATTAACCTCTTTGCTCGCTTCCCTTACTTCATCCCTGAACTGTGACTGGACATATTTCAATGCATTACTATTCTGCCGGACTGCCGCTTTACAGATTTCCGGTGTCTGCTCCTGCACAAAAGCCAATGCGTCTCCCTTCTGACAGACTGCTTCCATACAAATTTCCGGTGTCTGTTCTTTCACATATGCTAATACAGTTCCTTTCTGCTGGACTGCTTCCATACAGATTTCCGGACTCTGCTCCTTCACGTATCCCAACGCATTTCCATCCTGCCGGACTGCCGCTTTACAGATTTCCGGGTCCTGCTCTTTTACATACTTCAGTGCGTACCCCCTCTGCTGAACCGCTGCCATACAAATTTCTGCGGTCTGTTCTTCCACAAACTGTAATGCCATCCCATTCTGGCGGACTGCTTCCATACAAATTTCCGGTGATTGCTCCTTGACATATTGCAATGCCATTCCATCCCTTTTTACTTCATCAAAATCTCTGTTAAATTGATTTTTTGCCATATAAGTTCTCCTCCTTTACATTTCCATTTCTAAATCTGGCTCCGGTATCTCCGCTGCTTCCAGTGCTTCTTCAATAGCAGCATCCCATGAATTATCTGTCTGATTCACCATCTTCCCAGGCTCATGATTTAAATGTTGTTCATCTACCACAAAAGTGATTTGGTCTTCATAATCATACATATGATTTGCTACTTCCTTTAACGTTTTACAGGATATTTCATATTCTTCTGTAGCATCCCGGCTGTAATAAAACATTTCATGGTCAAAAAAATCCTCTCCTAAGATAAGCTCCTTTCTCCCATTTACCAGTCCTAAATAAAACTTGCCAGGCATCCCGTATTCTGCCCTCTCTGCATAGGATGGTTCCCTGATAATCTCCTGTCTGGATGATTCATCTAACTGATATAACAAGGTTACATCCTTGATATCCGGATTATCAAAATATTCTGTAGACAATTGCCGTGGCTTCTCCATTGGAATCCAGTTATCATTCCTAAGCAGCCGGGACCATTCTTTCTGATTAGTATGCTCCAGCCTTAACTGGGTTCGTTTCGTCAACTCTGTTTCCAGCTGTTTCATGGATAAATTCAGTGCATCCACTTTGTCATTCATATTAGAATAGTCCCCTTTCTTAAGACTGTCTCTCAACTCCCTTGTCTGCTTAAGATACTCCTCAGATGCAGTATCTACAGATTCGGTTTGCTGATTCAGTCTTTGTAAATATTCGGTTTCATTAATTGCAACGCCCATATTCTATCCTCCCTCCTTTACTCTTCTGAAATGCCTAAATAGGCTTTCCAGTCTTCCTGCTTCATCTGTTCCTCATTCATGCTTGCCCTCCTTTCCTGCAATAAAAAAAGGAAGCTGTTTTTATTCAACTTCCTAAATTAACACTTATACTTCGTTTCGGATACCTTCTGTCCAATCATTGGACAAACCCGTCTCAGTCCTTGTATTTACTAGCTTTGAACGGGTTTGTAAATACGCATTAATTTTCTTCAGGAAACCATCTTTACGTTGGTAATTTCCTGTACTGTTTACATCTCTTCCCTCCTATTCCTGGCTGAAATACAACTCCAGCGCCTTATCAATAATATCTTCAATATCCTTCTGCTTGTCCTCCGGCTTAAAGTACTTCTTTATAATCCCGCCGTTTACCTTAAACGGCTTTGGCTTTCCCGGCGACTTCTTTGTCTTTTCTCCGGATAATACCTCCTGCATGGTGGCTATGGTAAGCTTCCCCTTCTGCTGCAGCTCCCGGATGAGCTTTGCCTTCTTGATATCACACTTGTTACCATCTGTCTTCATCAGTTCTACAAATACTTGCTGATTTTCTTCACTGATATAAGAAAGTTCTACAGCAGGAAGCAAGGCAATTTCATTATCATCCAGCATTAGTTTTAAATCATCAATTAATGTATCAATCCGAATATATCTCGCTATCGTAGCTTTAGACAAATCATACTCCTCAGCCACCCCTCTAATACCGTTTGTCTCACCGTGAGACAAACCCTCCTCAGCCCTTGTATTTACTGGCTTTGAGTAGGTTTGTAAATACGAATTAATTTCGTCCAAAACGTCCTTTTGGTGTCCTCCGTTTTTGACTGCTGTATAGTACTCGGAAAGTATGGCTGCACGCTCCGAATAGCTCAGCTCCTCCCATGAACGCTGGATGTTGGTAATCATGACATACTGCTCTGCATCCTCTTCCGACAGACCGCTTTTAATAACACAAGGAACCGTATTCTTTCCAAGCTCTTTGCACAGTTCCGTCCGCTGATGCCCTGCCAGTATCTCATATTTCCCTGATATCTTATATGCACAATCTTCTGCCGGACGTACTATCACCGGCTGGATAACACCATGCTCCTGAATGGATTCCTTTATCATGTCCCTCTTTGCTTTTGGAGAAGGACTAAATCTATGATTTTTTCTGGGTGTCAGAATATCAATTGACAGCTCTACAATCTCTGTCTCGCCGCCGCTTCCGAACATATTTTGTAAACCAATCAGATTACTTCCCATTTTCAATAACCTCCTTTGCCAGCTTCCGGTACATCTGTGCCACCGTACTTTTCCCCGGTTTAATCCGTTCGTCCTTATAATCAATTAATGGCTGGTTTTCATCAATTGCCTTTGATACCTCGGTAAGCCTCGGAATCACAAAATCATAAATCGGAATAAACTCACCGTATTTCTCATGTATCTGCTGCATATATTTCTTTGTTATCTGGAAAGCCTCCGTAACCTTTGTAAATAATATGCCGTCAATGTCCAGATTTGGATTTAACCGCTTCCTTGTCCGGAGGACACTCTTTATTAACTGCTCTAATCCAACTGCAGAAAACGTCTCCGTCTCTGATGGAATTAAAACAGAATCGGCTGCAACTAGGGCATTCAGCATAAAAATGCCAAGCGTGGGACCACAGTCCAGGATAATGAAATCATATTCCTCCTTCAGAGGCTCCAATATTTCCTTTAATATGAATTCTCTTTCCGTTGCCGTTATCAGTAGCATTTCAACATCTGCCATAAGCACGTTGCAGGCGATATAAGACATATTTTCATAGGTTTTGATATAATCCCTAATGTTGTATTCCTTCTGCCTTATCTGCGCTTCTATGAGCTCTGCCATGGTATTAGGAATCACATCCAAGTCCTTTTCCTTATTTCCACAGCAGTACGTCAGGTTGCCCTGGCTGTCCAAATCCACCAGGAGCACCTTCTTTCCCTGTTCTGCAAGGCAGGCTCCCAGGTTAAGTGTGGTGGTGGTCTTTCCGACGCCACCTTTTTGGTTTACGAGTGCGATTGTTTTTGCTTTCATTATGCATTCCTCCAATAATAAAATATTTTCCCCGCCGCATAAATGCAAAAAAGCGACAGCAGTTGCAACTACTGTCGCCACGAGGAATGTTTTATGAAAAAAGGTTATTGAAAGAAAATCTCTTCCGACAACCTTTTGTCATCCTGATAAAATTTTTATATAATAAATGAATATCACATATTCACTATTTTCTTTTTGATACGGTCTTTCGCCCTTTCTTATTATTTTCGCATCTGACACCCTGCACATGGTGGCTACGACAACGGAGCCACATATAACGGAAGAAAGGAAAAGGACGACAATCTGAGATTGGCGCTGGCGGTGGGACAAAAGCTTGAGCAGGATGGCTTCCCTGTTGTATATACAAGAACCACGGATGTTTACCAGCGTCCCATTGATAAAGCGAGGCTTGCCAACGAAAGCGGCGGCGATTACTTTGTTTCATTCCACCGCAATTCCAGCCCAAATGCCAATACCTACAGCGGTGTGCAGACACTGGTATATAATGATTCCGGAGTACCCGCAGCCATGGCACGAAATGTAAATGATGAAATGGAAAAGGTTGGATTTAATAATCTGGGGGTGTCTGTGAGACCGGATTTAGTAGTACTTAGAAGAACAAGAATGCCAGCAATCCTCATCGAAGCGGGATTTATCAACACAGATGCGGATAACCAGCTTTTTGACTCTAATTTCAACGAGCTGGCTGACGGAATTGCAGCCGGGATTGAAAAAACGGTGGGAACAGGCACAGCCAGTGCAGAAAAGCAGTTTGGCGTACAGGTCGGGCTCTATCGCAGATACGAAAATGCACAGTATGCCCTAAATGAATTACTGAATCAGGGCTACAATGCGCAGATAAGAGAATGGAACCAGTATTATGCTGTTATTGTAGGGCAGGAAGACAGCCTGGAAGCCGCAAGAACATTAGAAAAGCAGTTGTCCAGCCAGGGATATGACACATTAATAGTAAATTTATAGTAATTTACCAAAATTTTTAAGAAAACTTTCATAAAAAGGGGATAGTATTCCATTTACTTTGTGTTATACTTAATAAAGTAAACTTGGTTTACATAATAGACCAAACATTAAAATAAAATATATTAAAACTGAAGTAGAATTTACCACAGGAAAGAAGAGATACTATAATGAATATACAAAGGATTATTGATAGATGGAAACGTTCTTTTGAAAGGTTGTCTTTAAAAATGAGACGCAGAAAACACTCTGATATCAGCTATGAATTACCACGCAGTGGAAAAAAATATGCTCTGTTAGAGAAAATTAAAAACAAATTGCAGAATCCCTATATTTTATACGGTACATTTATTGTTATAGGAAGCATTTTCTGCATTTTAATGGCGCAGCTGTCTCACGGAAGCAGTCTGCGGAGATGGTACTACAGGCTGACACATGATGAAGTGATTAACAAGGGGGTTCAGCATGCAGCCGGCCAGGATAATGAAAACCAGCAGCGCGGTACATTTTTAACATATTACCGCTTTCACCGGTTTAACGCCAGCGACCCGACAGAGGTAGACAGCAACGCACCAATGATTGCCCTTACCTTTGACGACGGACCAAATCCGGAAAACACCATCCGTATTTTAAATGTATTAAATGCAAATTATTCCCGTGCAACCTTTTTTGTAGTGGGTACCAATGCCGAGAATTATCCCGAAACCTTAAAGGCAATTTCTACATCCGGAAGCGAAATCGGCAACCACACCTACAGCCATGCCAAGCTGACGGATTTAAGCTCTGCTGATGTGGAAGAACAAATTGACAAGGTAAACCGGGCAGTGAAAAAAGCAACGGGAGAAAACACAACGGTAATTCGTCCACCCTACGGAGCTTACGACAAGAAGCTGTTAGAACAGCTGGAAGAGCCTGTTGTATTATGGGATTTAGATACCGAAGACTGGGATAGCCGCAATGCACAAACAATTGTAGAAAATGTGCTTTCCCAGGTGGAGGATGGGGATATTATTCTAATGCATGACATTTATGAATCCACAGCAGAGGCGGTAGAGCTGCTTGTGCCCAAATTAAAGGAACAGGGTTTTCAGATTGTAACTGTCAGCGAAATGGCTCGATACAAAGGCAAGGAATTAGAACTTCATAAAGCATACGGCGAAATCCAAAGCGCTGTGCAATAACGCACAGCGCTTCTTTTATTTATTAAATTTTTTGTTTAAAAATAGTAAACAGACGTATATAAATAGTCCTCTTCATATTAAAATTGAAATGTATAAAGAACCGACAAAGGAGGATTATTTATGTTATCCAAACACGAAAGATACCTTGTACGCTTTGAAAACTGTGACTACTTTGTGGAATTAGGCTTACATATTGCATTTTACCGCAAAAGAGCCGGCCTCACGCAGCAGGAGCTGGCGGACAAGCTCTGCGTATCCCGGAGTTACGTGAGCCGCATTGAAAGCCCTAACCGGAACCAGCATTTTTCTTTTGAGCTGTTTTTCAAGCTCTGCCATATTTTAAATGTACCGTCCAGATGTTTCTTTGAACCGTTCCCAAGACCGGATTCCAGTCAGACAGCCGCAAAATAAAACAATCCCCGATGGTTTCATACCCACCGGGGAACCTTTCATATTTCTCTGCAATTTTTTCTGTCTCCATATCAGCTAAACCGAATACCGTTTCTTCCTTCAGCCTTTGCCTGATACATGGCTTTATCCGCCTTGTCAAATACTCTTTCTATCCGGTCTCCATATTTCCATTCCACAATTCCGGCACAGAATTTAATCTTTGACTGAATCTGTTCCAGGCGTCTTCTCACCTCTGCAAGCCCTATGTTCTTTGTGAGAAGCATAAATTCATCACCGCCAAACCGACCTATAATGCTGTCTTCTGCAAATGTACCCTGGAGCAGCTCGGCAATATCCTTTATAACAATATCTCCATATTGATGTCCAAACTGGTCATTAATATTTTTAAAGTTATCCAAATCCAGAACCATAAAATAAAATTTCGCAAAGGGCGCTTCCTTTACGTATTCTGTCATCTTTTCAAAGGCAACCTTTTTCTGGTATACATCCGTCAGTCCATCCCGTTCCGCCTGATGATTAATACGCTCCTTTTCCAGCTTTGCGTCATGAATATCGCATATTCTTCCCATAACGCTGACTATAGTTCCATCATTCCCAAGCATACTCTTATAATGCGTTGTGTGCCAGCGGTATCCGCCGCCTGAAACGGTGGACAGATATTCCAAATCTCCCTCTGTTTCCTGCATACAGCAGTTCTTAAGCACCTCTTTAAATTCGGCGAGATGGTCACTATGTACCATGGGAAACTGGTCTAAATATTTCTGATAGTGCTCTATCTCTTTTCTCTTCTTATTATTGGGAAGGTTATAGGAAAATATCATCTTGTCCTTCTTCGGAAAATATTCAAACAGCAGTCCCTGTGCTGTAGCCTCCAAAACCCGGTATCTCTCCTGCTGTATCACCAGCTCCGAATTGACCTTTTGAAGCTTTTTCAGCTGCTCCTCTTTTTCCTTCGTATCCGTAATATCCATAATACAGGTGAGATAAAGCGGTTTGTCCGTAATCTTATTCTCAATGGGTGCTCCTTTTATATCAAACCAGGCAATGGAGCCATCATGCCGGTACCCCCTCACACTATATTTAATTACTCCCTTTTCGGATAAATGTTCCTTAATATAGGCAGTGAACCCCTCCACATCCTCCGGATACAGAGTGGCAAAAATATCATTATGGTTCGCTTTATATTCTTCCTTTGAATATCCAATGCATTGAAAATATGCCTTATTCAGATAAAGTGCCCGGATGCTCTCTCCCACTTCAAATAATCCAACACCGGCTCTGATATTATCCAAAAGAATCATCAGCATCTCCTGTGCGTCTTCCCCCAAATATTCCAGACGGTGATAATCCGTAATATCATATGTGTCCCAGTCGTTCATTATACTCACGCCCCTTTATATAGTCTATAAATACTGGTTTCCATTCTCCTTAAGCCATTTTCTTCTATTCTCATAGTCCGGAAGAACCTCCCCAACCTTCTTCCAGAACCGCTTTGAATGATTCATTTCCAACAGATGGCAAAGCTCATGCACCACCACATAATCCATAATCTGCTCCGGCATCAATATGAGATGCCAGTTATAGGAAATGGTTCCTCTGGTACTGCAGCTTCCCCAGCGTGTCCGCTGGCTGCCAATCCGTATTCTCTGATAATCCACTCCCAGCAGTGACTTATAGTAATCCGTCTTTTCTGTAAGCACCCTTCTCGCCTGCAGTTTTAAGCTCTTTATCTCTTCCTCGCTGCGCTCAACCTGCTTTTGCGTATCCTCTAATACATGCTTTGTCTGCTTGTAAATCCAGTACTGCTTCTGTTTCAAAAAACGTACAATCTCCCTGTCTGGCATTCCAAGCGGAGCCTTCACCAAAAGCGTTCCCTCCCGGGTAATGGTAATTGCAAGAGTTTTACGGTCATTGCGCCTGCATACAACAGGAATATGTAATTCTTCTATCTCCAAATACTCTGGTATGCTGTCCATTTTCTGCCTTTTCCATACAGACAAGCCATATCTTTGGCCGTTTCTTTTTCTATATATTATACTCCATTCTAACTATATTTTGTATCATTTTTTATCGAATTTACAAAAATATCCAAAATTAATCCTGACTTTTAATCCAGAAACTGCACCCCTGCACCTAACAGGTTATCGCCCAGATAAGTACTTAAGGCGGCGCCTATTTTCGCCTTGAAAATTTCCTGGTAATCCGGGAGCATTTCCTTCATTTTCTTCTCCAGTTCCTCTCTTGCCTCTGGTGCGCCGCCGTCTGCAACAACAATATTATAGTGTTTTCCCGCATTTTCAGGAGCCTTTACCTGTTCCTCAACCAAGGAGAGCAGTTTTTTCTCTACCAGCTTATGTCCACGCACCTTTGCCGGTGTATAAATCTCCCCTTCCTCATCAAAAGAGAGAATTGGTTTTATACTCAGAGCCGTCCCCACCATTGCGGTTGCCTTTCCGATTCGTCCACCCTTTTGCAGATATTCCAGAGTATCAATGGAGAAAAAGACCTTTGTTGTCTTACACAGCTTTTTCACCCGGTCACACAATTCATTATAAGGAACTCCTGCGTCCCGCCACATTGCCGCCTGTATAACAATCGCGCCATTTCCGATGCTGGCAGATAACGAATCTATAACACAGACCTCCAGACTGGCATCCTCTGCAGCCAGCCGCACATGGTTTACCGTACCAGACAAGCCGCTGGAAAGCATAATGGCAATCGCCCTCTCATATCCTTTTTCTTTCAGCTCATCTAACAGACTCTCAATATCCTCACCAGTAGGTGTGCTGGTTTTGGGAAGCTCTGTTTTTAACTTTTCATACACGTCCTCCGCATGGATATTAACTCCATCCTTATATTCACCATCCTGACAGCTGATTATCATTGGCAGCACATAAATACCATATTGCTCCCTCAAATCCTCTGGTACATCTGCACAGGAATCCGTAACGATTGCTATCTTTCGCTCCATACCCACCATATTCTTCTCCTTTGACTTTTATTCAACCTTTATTTGCTTTTTGTCGCATTAAAAAATAGTATACCATCCCTTCCCGGATTTTACCACTGAAAAAAGGATTAATATGCTTTACTCCGTCATTTTCTCTTTATCCACCTTAGGGAATCTTCTCCTCACTACGAAAAAGCAAATCACATGTGCCAAAAATGTAATCATCCAGGAGATTGGATAAGACAAATACAGCATTCGGGTTGTGTGAAATTCCGGCAGCTGAAAAATGGTGAAAATCCAAAGAAGCCTCAGACCACATGCCCCAATCAAAGACACCATCATCGGCATTACAGAATAGCCAAGCCCCCTCAAAATGCCCACCATTACATCCATCATTCCACACAGGGCATAGGTTCCGCAGACCATTTTCAGACGCACCATTCCCTCCGCAATTACTGTATCCTTCGGGGAATATATATGTAACAGCTGGTTGCCAAAAAATACTGCTGACCAGCCCAGCAGACAGCCTGTCACAATCACACAAAGCAGAGTCCGGACTGCAATCCGGTTAATCCTTCCAAATCTGCCTGCTCCCATATTCTGGCTTATGAAGGAAACTGCCGCCTGATGAAATGCGTTCATGGCGACATACACAAAGCCCTCAATATTAGCTGCCGCTGCATTTCCCGCCATTACTACGGCACCAAAGGAATTCACGGATGACTGTATCACTACATTGGAGAGTGAAAAAATCGTTCCCTGTATTCCTGCCGGCAATCCAATCTGTAATATTTTTAGTACATATTTCCCATGAAAATGAATATCTGCCAGCTTAAGCTTATACCCCTCCTGTTCCCTCATAAGACAGCGCACAATCAGGAAAGCGGACACACACTGGGAAATAACCGTGGCAAGCCCGACTCCGGCGACATTTAAATCACACACAATCACAAAAAACAGGTTTAAAATCACATTTACAGCGCCTGCAAGCAACAGATAAAACAGCGGACGCTTCGTATCGCCCACCGCCCGCAGAATCGAGCTGCAGAAATTATACAGCATCATTGCTATCATTCCCAGGAAATAAATCCGCAGATAGACCGCCGCCAGCTCAAGCACTTCGTCGGGCGTCTGCATCCATACTAAAATCTGTCTTGTAAAAATAACTCCAAAAATTGTTAACAGCAGCCCGCTTAAAAGACTTAAAGCCACAGCAGTGTGCACTACATCATGAAGATGTTTTTCCTCCTTTGCACCAAAATACCTCGCCACCAGAACATTGGCGCCGACAGACAAGCCAATAAATAAATTGGTGAGAAGATTAATCAGGGAGGATGTGGAGCCCACCGCCGCAAGGGAATGTTCTCCGCAAAACCGCCCCACCACTACTACATCTGCTGCATTAAACAATAGCTGCATAATACTGGAACACATCAATGGAACAGCAAAACGCAACAGCTTTGGAAGAATGGAGCCATTGCACATATCCATAGAATATGATTTTGACATTTGTATCACCTCGAAAATATTATAGCACTATTTTTCTTTTTGGGAAGATTATTGTACTTCTCTGGAATGCTGTAAATGGATTCCGACATGACCTGTTCCTAATGTGACTCCTGCCAGCAACAGTCGGATACTCCAGTCCCAGAAGTATTTTATTTTAATTTTCTGCCAGCTCATCATATCTTTCCGGTTTCTTTTTTGTCCAGCATAATTTACCTGTCTTATTCCCGGTCAATATCTTCAGGGATAAACGCCAAATGCTCTAATGCATAACGCAAAGCCATACACATAAGTTCATTCCGGGAACGGTCACTTTTTACAGCCAGCTTGTCAAATTCCTCCTGTAATTCCTTATCCATTCTCAATGTCATTACAACGGATTTATCCTCTTTTTTATCGGCTCTTTTGGGTCTTACTATAAATTTGTCTTCCATAATTACACCTCCGAAATACATTTATGAAATAAATTATAGTATGTTTTTCTTGACACTTATATAACATATTATTATACTACTAATCAGTAATACATTTTTATATTACAGATAGGAGGATATACCATAAGAAAAATATTACAACAGCTCTACAACGGACAAATCTGTCCCGCTGAGCAATATCACCCCACCTTGGAAAAATACAAAAAAATAAGAAAAGAACACTGCCAGCAATATGAAGATTTTATCAAAGAACTCAAGAAATCAAACACCTCTTTAGATAAACGTTTCATTCAGATAATGGACGAACAGCTTGATACTCTTCCCTTTGAAACTTCAGAGATGTTCATTGACGGCTTCTGCCTAGGAGCAAGAATGATGCTTGAAATTTTATACAATAATCAAAGCTTAAATTAACCTTCCAAAGGACAGCTTACTTTCAAGCTGTCCTTTCTGCTATTTCTATGTTACCACATCAAATTCTAATTGATTACTTGCTTTTTTGATTTTTCTTCTTATAATTTTACAGAAATTCATTACAAAGGAGAAAAAAACATGCAGACGCTAGAAACCATCACAAAACAATATTTAAATTATTGTAAAGTCCATAAGAATCTCGATTCAAAAACCATAAAGGCATACCGGATTGATTTAGAACAATTCCTTTGCATTATCCCGGTAAATGAATTACCAGTGGATAAGGAACCCCTTATGCTGTATCTCTCAAAAATTCACGAAATGTACCAGCCCCGAACGGTCAAGCGCAAAATCGCCAGTGTAAAGGCGTTCTTCCACTATTTAGAATACGAGGAAATCATCGAAAATAATCCCTTTAATAAAATCGACCTTACTTTCCGCCAGCCCAAAAGACTGCCAAAAACCATCCCCGCAAATGTCATACAGACCTTTTTAACTACTCTCTATAAAGAAAAGGCCAACACAAAAACCTTGCACCAGCAAAAATGCATTATCCGCGATATCGCTGTTATGGAGCTGCTATTCGCCACTGGTATGCGGATTTCCGAATTATGTTCTTTAAAGCAGGAAAATTTGGATTTAAAAAATAAGACTGTTCTCATCTTTGGAAAGGGTGCAAAAGAGCGTATGCTGCAAATCGGAAATGCTGAGGTAATTGCAGCCTTAACCACATATAAAATGTATTTTTCTGCTGAGCTTTCACAGACAGACTGGCTGTTTGTAAACCGCCTGCAAAACCGCCTGTCCGAGCAGTCCGTACGATACATGATTAACCATTATGCCGATGCTGCCAAAATCGAAATGCATATTACTCCCCATATGTTCCGGCATTCTTTTGCAACCCTTTTATTAGAGGCTGATGTGGATATCCGGTACATACAGAAAATGCTGGGGCACAGCTCTATCACTACCACGCAGATTTATACCAGCGTGTCTATGAATAAGCAGAAAGAGATATTAGAGGTAAAGCATCCGAGGAATGGGATGAAAGTGGGGAGGGATGACGGATAATTTTTAATTATCCTTGATTTCAATAAATAGATAATAAGAAATTATCTAGGCAAAAGGACATATAATTGAAAAAAGAATACGCACTGGAAATATTATTAAGTAACCCAATTTTAAACCAAACTTCACTAAAAAGAGTTGAACATATATTAAAAGAATCCGTTGATTGGAATCAGGTGTTTTCTATATCCCTTGAGGATCGAACAACTTTTATAATGTGTAAAAATTTATTAGAACATCATTATTGTTGGATGATACCAGATTCGCTATGGCTTGTCTGGCATACAGCATATAAAGGAAATACAGAAAAAAATAAACAGCTTTTAAATTATTATAATATTTTGGAGCGTAAATTCCGCGAGAAAAATATAGTAGCTGTTCCAAGTGGCGGTATAATGTTATTATCAACAATTTATAAAGATATGGTAGGCGTCAGGCTGTTACACGATATTGATTTCTTTTCCGAAAAAAAATATTTGCATAATATCGATCAGATATTAAATGATTCTGGGTTCAAAAAAATATACACCGATAATAAAGATCCTCTAATGAATCCAACTAATATTTATGGTAATGATAATTTTTATAGCAAATATATAAATTGTTGTTTTATAAATTGCGATTTTTGTTGCGGTATTGAAAAAAACGCCGAATTATTTTCTTTTTTGATGAAATGTTTGGAAAGCAGGGAAATTCCCCTTTGTAATGTGGCACAGTTGATCTTGTTATATTTGTCTGCCGCAAAATCGTGGAACGGAAATTATTACGTTACAGGTATTAAACAGTATACATATGCCAAACTCATTGATATTCAACTGTATCAAAAATTCTATGCTGGATTGGAATTAGCATCTAAACTTAAAGAGGTAACAAGTCGCTTTTATTTAGATGAAATCATAACAGAAGTAAACATAGCATTAGACTTCTTTCAAAAGGGAGGTTATTTGGCATGAAAAAATTATATATAACTAATCTGACTAGAAATTCGAATCTTGTCGTATACATGGGGGCATATATAGATATTATACATAGGTTTGCAATTTTGGCTCAAGTGCCAGACCAATTTGCATTTAGCATTACTCCTTCTTTAAGTCAGATGAATATCACATATAAAGTTTACTCAGATGAGTACTCATTCATAAATGATATAGATTTGTTTCGACCAGATGCAATATTCGTCACTACGGGCAATTTACATTTGGTCACAATGCTAGATTGTATTTTAAGTTCAAATCAAATAGATGTTATATATGCAGGCTTGGAAGAAGTGCCTCTTTTTAAAAAAATGCAAAAAAATTGGTATTCTGCTATTATTTATAGCCCGCATTTAGAAGAGACTACTTACGTATACCATACAAATTTTTCAAAGAATATACCTATTCTCAAAAAAATAAATTGTTACCAAACCATTAAAATCGAATAGCGTCCAAAAATTTTTTGTAAATAGCTACTGTTCTCGAATAATCAAGCCACTCATATTGAGCGCCGAGTACTCGGATTTGAACCATGTCTTTTTCGATGAGTGCTAATGGCAAGGCTTGAAAGCCATATACACCAGCTTTCGAAAGTTGCTGTATCAATGTTGTGCCGCGAACTGTTTTTCTGGTTGCAAATTGCAAATATATGTCTGCCAATGAAGAAAAAATCACTCCTAGTTTATATCCGTCTAAAATATTGAGATACATACTTTTGCGAATATATTTTCTGCAGCGTTTAAACCTTTTTTTATGGATATTTGCAATGCCCATAGAGTAATATATTTTTGCTTGACTTTTTAAATCCTTTAGATTTTTTCCTAATCGCAAGCCACCATAACAATACTTGAAAACTATTTCAGGGTTCAGATAGCAATTTGTTTCACAAATATTTGTAACAATATAGATTTCCTGCACAGCATTCTTAAAATGCTGAAATCGGTCTCTTGTAGAAAGATAGACGTTATTCGCATCTTCTAAAAACATATTAAAACGAAGAAGATGCCCCATATGCCTTTTTGCCTGAAAAATACTATTTTCCTGTTCCGGTAGCAGCTGTAACTTATCTTGGAATAATTGCAATACTTTTTTTGCTTCTTCAAATTTTCCAATTATTGTGAGATGGTCTGCCCAAAAAATAACCGTTTGTGCATAATACCATTCTCTTATTTCTTCATCGTTCAGAGATGGATAGGCGGACGAGAGATACGAACAAAGTGGGATGCTGTCCCCAGTCCACTGCATGAGAAAGCCATAAATAATACTTAAGGATTTTTGATGTTTACCGAACATATTGTGCTCAAAATCAATATTTTGGAGATATTCTAATCGTTTTAAAGTATCTTCACGCTCATTGGCAATTGCTTTTGTAAAAAAATGAATTTCTTTCAGTGGTTCATAATTATCAAAATCCGAAATGTTATTGAGAAGCAAAGTATGGAGCGTTTGCTTTAACGAAAAAAATAAATCCAATAAAAGTTCTGTTTTATGCTGGTCCAGAACAAACTTATTTTTCTTTATCATTTTTATTATATGTTTATATAAAATAATTTTTTGTGTATCTGTAGCATATAGTATTGTTTTCGAAACAATATGTTCCAAATACTTTTGGAATAAAAAATCCCGTGTTTGTAAATCAAGGATTTTAATCACATTTGTGTTTATAACATCATGTACTTTATAAAAATCATGGTCATTTTCCATAGCGGAGATAATAGTGAGTAATTGAAAATCCCTATAATCTTCAATGCTGGAATTTGGACATAAAGAGATAATAAAAGAATAAGTTTCTTGATCAAAAAGCTGGAGGAATGATAATGTCATCAAAAATTTTTGATGGTCAGGTCTCAAATGGTTAAAAAATTTCCTCGTAATATCTTCCTTGTTCCTATACATAAAGAAGGTATTTTTATCAAATTTTTGACCGTTGGTGGTCACGTTTTTATAGGTAGCAACCGCTAAATCCAAATAAATTGGTAGATTTTCTGATGTTGTTATAATGTGCTGTATAACCGTATTATCAATATCAGGAATATATTCTCTCAATAAAGCTTTGACATTTTCATCTGGCAGTGGTTCTAATAATTTAGGTTTGGTATGCTTTACAATTACATCAGGGAAAAGAATCTCTTCTCTTCCTGAGATGATAAACAATCCAGTATTGGCTTGTTCCATTAAATCCATAAGCCAGTCAACATATTTACTGGAGGGATAACGTTCATAGGAATCAATAAAAACGCAAAGGTTTTTTTCACAATATATACGGTTCATATCTATTCCAAGAAAACCAGACAGACATTCTTTCAATTCATCCGTAGAATATTCGGAAATATCTTTTGAATGGTTGTTAAAAAAGGTTGCATAATATTTTTCTTTTATAAAGCCAAAAGATTTATCTAGAATTTCTAACAGTGTATCAATTGAAAGACTGGCTATTTTAATTGGAATTGAAAATGCCCCACCGATTGTTTTTGCCCAGTCAAGCCATTGATGTTTAAATATATTCATAAAGGATTCATCTAGTTTTGAAACTTGGCTTTGCCTCCAGTATGTAAGGAATGCATAATCGAATAGAGGGCATACTTGATTGATTTGGCTACGTAATTTTACTAATGCATTTAAAAAATAATCACTGTTTGCAATTTCCAGAGTAAGAAAAATTATTTTCTGGTTTGAATCGTCGGGATATGTTTTTTGTAATATAAATTTTAACTGATTTAAGAGGCGGCTTTTGCCAATACCGCCCATTCCAGATATTGAAACAATTTGGAAAAATGGTTTTTTAGACATCATCTGTTGATAATACATTTTGATATCATCGATAATGTTCTCTCTGTCTTCGAACCGTAATTCTTCTTTGTTTATAATGTCATCAAAACTCATTTCTAAAAGACCTTTCATTTTATTAGGAGGAATTTATATGTTAATTTCTATTTCAGGTCCGGATGGAGCCGGCAAAACAACACAAATTAAAAAGCTTTTGCAAGCGTATTCGAATGAAGGCTTTTCTACTGCGTCTATCAATGATGTCATGACAAATTTTGATTATAACGTAGGCAGCGATTTGAAGCAATATTACGAATATTTAAAAAATTTTGATGTAATACACACACGTTTTCGACTACATTCTGCAGAAAGCGATATTGTTATGAGTATTTTAGAAACAATACCACAGGGTACGGATATTAAACTGACAGCACTTTCTGCATATATTGCCTATTATTCTTATGTGCAATGGAGCAAATATGTCTTGGAACCATTACTCGCGGATGGCAAATTATTGGTCTGCGACAAATATTTTTTTGATGATGTTGCTACAAAAGCCGCCTTCGGTTGTCCATATAAATGGCTAAAGAGTCTTCACTATGACACCCGCCTACCTGACTTAGCATTTTATATACAAGTAGACGGAGAAACACTTCTAAAAAGAAATTTATATCGCAGCGATGGACGTATTATACATTTCCAAAGCTCAGCAGGTATTAACCGGCTTTTGTATTATTATGAGCAAATTGCATTAGATGAAAACATAATACGGATAAATGGAAACTATCAACCCGAAAATACATTATCTAGTATACTAAATGTATTAGATGACCATTGCCTATCTCCGAAAAAGTATACAGTCAATACAAAAAAATAATACAACTAGAAAGGTAAATAATTTTATGCCTCCAAAAATCTCCTTCGATAGCTAAAAAATAATACGACATAATATGGGCTTATATTAATATAATTACAGTATTTTAGTGATTAATTGATATTATTTTGTAACAGATAGATTCACATTATAACCTAATTTCCTGAAAAAGTATCATATTTTTATTGCTAAATACTAATAAATCTGCAACTTGATACGGCGATTACAATATATTGCATAATCAAGATTAAATTATTTTAGCAATATAACTCACAAAATAAAAAACTCATTGGTGCAAAATCTATAAACAATAATTACAACAGATTATCATATTCAATATATTTATGCCCTGATGAAACCGACTTATCTATTCCAATAGAAAATATATATTTGCTGCCAAAGACTTGACATTTTTGTATCTTGTTCAGGAGATAACAGTTTCTTTTTTAGTAACGGTCAGAACTGTTAGTGATACCTATTTAACTGTATATTCAATAGCAATTATTAATCTTTGTCAAAAAATATAGATAATTTCTTATTATCTATTTATTGAAATCAAGGATAATTAAAAATTATCCGTCATCTACGAGCAACTCTTGATTTATTCGTTCTTTACTCATTCATAGTATAACTTTATATAGAATTCTACCATAATCCCCCCCATTTGTCATCTAAAATTTTACAAATTTCATCAAAATATAACCACACACTCATTTCCAATACTATATATCTCAATTTTCTGTCAACAACGTTAACTCTTAGGTAACATTCCCTCTTCTCAATCCCCCATACCCATCTCCTCCCACATCTCCCTCACCCCTTGATAATTCGTACTATTCTTTAAAACAAACGGCTTGATTCCCACTTCAAAAACAGCCCTATGCACCAGCTCCTGTATAAAATATCTCTTTTTTCTCCACACACTTTGATACAATTTCTCCAAAATACCTTTTATTTTCCTCTTTAATTTATCATCATTTTTATCCCTTTTTTAAACTCTACATTTAATGCAAGACTTCCACAATTTCTGCCCCCGGAATACAAGACGAGTTTCCTCAATATCTTTACGACATCCTGCTTTCCGTAATTTTCTCCAGCCGCCACAATAACCTCCTCCCATTTTAGCACTGTTCCGGTTGCTCCATTTTTTCTTGGACTTCCATTAATCAGCATAACCTTCATTTTCACATTTCCGCCCCTGATTTTGTGTTCATCCACCTCGTAAATCGTGACAGCAGTAAATGTGCCAGCTTAAGATTCAGTCCTACTACTGCAATCCCTATCACGCTATATAAAACTACCATTCCAGCCGAATATTCCAGCAGTCCAATACATTCTTTTATAATCCAGAAGCTTACTGGCAGTGCGATAATACTGGTTGCCAGTGCCGGTATATAACTGCGGATTACAATTGACTGTCCGATATGCATAGCCAAATGTACTGTATATGCAATAAACCCTCCCAGCCACAATGCATATCTGCCTGTGACTATTGCTATGATACAAAAAACAATACATAATATCAGCTCTTCATACACTGCTGCTGCCATTCCCTCCGTACTATAATCCTCATAGCTTTTGCTGATTGCCGGAAATCTTTCATCCAGCATAGCCTTATTGCGTTTGTACCACATTCCAAAACCTATAATCTCCTCCATATCGTGAAAGATAAATAATAGTGGAAATAACCAGACATATTTCTCCATTCCTCTTCTTCCTCTCTGACACATTTGTGTCATTTATGATATAATGAAGACAATTTCACTTGCTTGCAAGGGTGAAATTGTCGAATACGATCATGAGCTACGCTCATGATATAATATCCACAAACACCCCACAACCCCAGTCAGACAACTGACACAAATTTATAAAAATGTGTCATGGAGGACATTCACAATGAACAAATCAAACAATCCAAGCGCCATCCGTTCCAAAAATGAAATCACCACCGCACTGTTACATCTGATGGAACAATATCCATACTCGGACATTACCGTAAAACAAATTGTACTGGAAGCAGGAATTGCACATAAGACCTTTTACAGAAATTTTGATAGTAAAAATGATGTATTAGACGCATATATTAACCGCATTATGATTGATTATGTCGAACAATTAAAAAACCTTAAAAACTGCAAAATGCCTGATATCCTTGACGTTATTTTTGCATTTTGCCAGGAGTACCAGACATTATTGATTCTGCTTTATAACAATAATCTCTCACACATATTACTAAATAAATGGAATACCTTTATACCGGAGGTTCATGAAGAAATTGTAACCACAGATAAGCCATTTTACCAAAAATACAATACTCTAAATGTATCCTACATTCTTGCTTTTAATATTGGTTCCATCTGGAATATTATCATAAAATGGATTGCCAACGATATGAAGGAAACGCCGGAAGAAATCAAAAATACGATTATTACATATCTAAAGGATATTGCGTTCTTTATATAAAACCAGCAGACCAATCTGTTTTCTTCATGTATGTGGCCAATATACCCTCATAATAAAGGGGTATCCACCCATTTTTACCCTCATTTTGAGGGTATCGTCAGTATTTTAATTTTCATATTTTTAATACGCACTGTCTTGTACATTCTCCGCACAGAAAATAGAAATTTTACAATTTATTGAACCCTAAATTACTCTTTACGAAACTTTCTATACCTGCGAAGCTCACCAGCTTTTTTATGATGATAATTGTTTCTCCTCCACATTTTCCTCTCGTGAGCACTTCCTGTTGATAAATCACTTCTCCAATATGCTTCATATGGAGTCTCAGGTCTATCCTTACAATACGGACATGTAAGGTCACCACATTTCTCTTCAAGCCATTCATTGCAATCTCTGCATGCCCATGCATCATACCTGTATATCTGAATCGTATTTGTACCATCGCATATAGGACATTTTCTCACACCAATCATACCGATTTGCGACCATTTGTAGTCCCTTTTTCTTTTCCATAATCTTTTTTCTCTATTGGTCATATAATCACCTATTATTATCTCTCCATATACCTGCCTGAATCCCTATTTACCATACACCCCCCAGAAAGCCTGACAGGTTCTCGCCATTCCCTCCTCTAAGCTGATGTATTCCATACCAAGCTCTACCTTGCTTTTCTCATTACTGCAAAGCTCCGACTCTGCCTCTGCCACCGGAAAGGAAAGGGGCAGTCCCTGTTGTTCCGCTTCCTGTACTGTCATAGGAAGCTGCCGAATTGGTGTTTCTTTTCTGTCATCTCTGATTTTGCCGGCACCCTTTAACAATGCATCTGCCAGCATATCATAGGTAACCACCTCATCCCCGCAGAGATTATAGCTTTGCCCGAAAGCCTTGTCATTTCCCATGCATTTGATAACCGCCTGCGCAGCATCCTTTACATAGATAAGCTGGAATCTGCCATCTGCACCGGTAATTCTCGGAAAAAGCCCCTGCTGTACCATCAGCTGGATAAATACAGACTCCCTCGGTGCATAATTAAATGGTCCGTAGAGAATAGCCGGACGCAGAATCGTATAGGGAATGTCCCTTTGCCCACACACTCGTGCAAGCTCCCGCTCTAAAGCTGTCTTTCCTGTAATATATTCCCCTGCTTCTCCCTGAAATCTGCGCGTTTCCAAGGGCGTACTCTCCTCCTTATAACCGGATAATCCCCTCTGGTAAACATCCACTGTACTGATAAAAATGTAGTGCCCAATGCTGCCTGCTATATGCTCTAATATATTTGCCACGTCTCCCTCTTTATAACCGCAAAAATCCACTAACACATCATAGTCCGTTGTCACGGACTGCCACAGCGAGGCGTCCCCTCTGTCCCCTGTGACTTGCGTAACACCAAAGCCCTCCATGCTGTAGGTGCCCCGGTTTACTACGGTAATGTCATGCTCCTTTGCCGCCTCCATAACAAATACGCGTCCGTAAAAATAACTGCCCCCGATTACCAAAATTTTCATGCTGATACTCCTTTACAACAAACTCATGTCTCTCATTTTCTTAATCCCAAATTGCAGCCTACGCTTAGTATATCAAAAACACGAAAAATAGCAATCGCCAGACATATTAAGAAAAAAATTGCTTTTCCATTCTATTTGTGTATAATAGCATTAAGCCTTTAAATGAGCAGATTACTAGTAATCTCAGATTCAGAGTATTTTTATGAGGTCAGCTTTATGTTATGGAAAATGACAAATCTACAACTGAAAAAAGGTTATACTTTTCCTCCTTACGGGGATAGTGCGCCTATTTTCAAGGAGATTTGCATAAAAACAGACAGTTGCTGATTCATAAGCTTAACAGCGGCTGCTTCTCTTAAAAATCTTATAGAATTGGTACATTATCTCTTTAACCATTATCATTCCAGGTATTTGTTCAATACCTGTATCATTTAAGCGTTAAGGAGATTTTTTATGTTAAATATTAAGAAACAAATATCCGGTTTGTATGTATCATCTGTGCTGGGAAACTTATCATTGACCGGTGCATGGGTGGCAATCCTTTCAGCAAGGGGTTATAGTCTGGTGGAAATCGGTTTTGCAGAAACCGTTTTTCATATAACCAGTCTAATATTTGAGATTCCCTCCGGCGTCCTCGCGGATTTGTACGGAAGAAAAAACATGCTGATTGTCAGCAATATAATGAGAACAATTGGCAATGTCATAATGATACTTTCCTGTAATTTATTTATGGTATGTATATCTCTTTCCTTCTATGCTATGAGCTATAATTTTTCATCAGGTTCCGGAGATGCACTTGCATACGATTCACTTAAGCTGGTTAAAAGCGAGACACACTATGAAAGATATGTGTCAAATCAATTGATTATATACCGCCTTTGTAGTGGCATTTCAACCTTATGTGCGGGATTTGCACTTTTTATCGGGCATAAAGCAGCATACGGAACAGATATTTTGATGAATATCTTGCAAATATGGGTACTGCTGTCATTGTGTGAGGTACGCATATGCAATAATGACACAACCGTTAAAAAAAATATGATTGGCTCTATAAGCAGGGAATTTGCAAACTGTTTTATAGCAAGTCTGTCCTTCTTAAAAAATGAACGGAAGGCTGCAGGCTTCATGTTCTGCAATTCCTTAATTGGGGTTGTTGATATTTTATTATTGTTTTTTCTTCAGGCAAAGCTGCCAGAAACCGAAATGCCTGGCTGGGCTCTTGGCTTTTCCCTGTTCTTCATGGAAATGGGCGGCATCCTGGAAGCCAAATGTTCCCCTCCGAGCAGAGAGCAACGCTTATTTCAATCGAATCCTTTACATTTTCCATGATTATGATTGTATTGTCGCCGCTTGCCGGAATATTGTTTTCGTACTGGTAGAATAATAATTTTATTCATCACCAGCTGCGCTGACAGAATATCCATTAAAAAAATTATAATTGCCTTACGGCATTCTTTATGATATGATTACATATCATAACAGACAGGTTTTATAATTTGTTTCACAACAGAATTAGAAAGCTGCTTATTTGCCGCCGGGTAAAAAGTCAAGCGTCAGGATTCCTATCGTTAGGCCTTTGAAGATAGGAAATTCTGACGCTTTTTTATCTTAGCATTTTAAAAAGGAGACGCCTATGAACAATACATCCTGCTTTAAGGAATTTGCAAAATATTCTTTCTTCAGCGTTTTGGGAATGATGGGAATTTCCTGTTATATTCTTGCCGATACATTTTTTGTTTCCAACGGACTGGGAACAAATGGTTTAGCCGCCCTCAATCTTGCAATCCCCATCTATAACTTTATCCACGGCAGTGGATTAATGCTGGGAATGGGGGGTGCAACAAAATTCTCCATTTGCAAGAGCCAGAATGACTACAAAAACACAAACATTATTTTTACCAATACAATATACCTGGCTGCCGTATTTGCCTTTTTATTTGTTATAGCGGGACTGGTGTTTTCCAGCCCCCTTGCATTGCTTTTAGGAGCAGACGGTCAAACCCTCACAATGACAAACACCTATTTGAAATGTCTGCTTTTCTTCGCACCGGCATTTATCATGAATGATGTACTGCTTTGCTTTGTAAGAAATGACGGAAACCCTCAATTGTCAATGATAGCAATGCTCACCGGCAGCTTTTCCAATATCATACTGGACTACATTTTTATCTTTCCGCTGAAAATGGGAATATTGGGTGCTGTTCTGGCTACCGGATTTGCCCCGGTCATCAGCATAACAATCCTTTCCCGTCACTGGCTAAAAAAGGACATAGGATTTCATTTAACCAGAACAGGCTTTCATTTTAATGTAATGCGCACCCTGCTGTCATTGGGATTTCCGTCCCTGATTGCCCAACTGTCCTCCGGCATTGTAATGATTACATTTAATGCTCTGATTCTAAAGCATCAGGGTAATACCGGGGTTGCTGCTTACGGAATCATTGCCAATATCGCACTGGTGGTAACTGCCATTTATGAAGGAATTGCACAGGGTATTCAGCCCCTCATCAGCAATTTTTATGGCTGCGGAAACCACAAAAATATACAACAGGTGTTTCGGTATGCGCTCCTGACAATACTGGTGGTTTCAGCCGGAATTTACCTTGTCATCTTTTTATGTGCAAACCCTGTCACAACAATATTTAACAAGGAGCATAACCCTTTATTACAGGAGATTGCCGTTTATGGGTTAAGGCTATACTTTACCTCTGCTGCCTTTGTCGGGTTTAATATCATCATGGCTATATTTTTTACATCAACCGAACACATGGTGCCTGCACATATTATATCCATTCTAAGAGGACTGGTGCTGATTATTCCCATGGCATTTTTGTTATCTGCGTTTTGGGGAATGACCGGCATATGGCTCTCCTATCCAATTACAGAGTTGGCGGTTGCCGCTGTGGGAATCCTATTGTATATGTTAAACAACCCTGTTTAACGGCAGTTCATTATTCACACCCTTAGACACCAGAATCTGGTGGATATCCACTACACCATTTTGAAATGCCGCTGCACAGGAGACAAGGTAAAGCTCCCACATTCTGGCAAATTCTTCTCCCTTTTCCTCCTCAATCCTTTCCCTGCATTTGTTAAAATTCTCTCTCCAGCAGAGCAGCGTTTTATTATAGTGCCGTCTAAGGCTCTCCACATCCAGCGTATAAAAATGATAGTCTGGCAGGATATTTATAATCTCACGAAGACTTGGTATGACCCCTCCCGGGAAAATATATTTCTTTATCCAGGCATCACCCTCATGCTCCTCCAGGGCACTGATAAAATGCAGCAGGCATAATCCCCTCGGCTTTAAGACTGCGTCCACATTTTCCATAAATTCCTCGTAACTGCCTCTGCCCACATGCTCCATCATACCCACACTGACAATCCGGTCATATTCCAAGCCGGATTTCTTTAAATCCCGATAATCCATCCGTCTTACCTCCAGCAAATCAGACAAGCCCTCCTCTTTGATATCCTGGCTGAATTTCCGGTATTGTTCCTCGCTCAGTGTAATCCCGACGCCATGCACGCCATATTCCTTTGCGGCACGCTTTAAAAGAAAGCCCCATCCGCATCCGATATCTAAAAGGCTCATTCCCGGCTCAAGACATAACTTATCCAGTATGTGGTCTACCTTATTTACCTGTGCATGATACAGCAGGGACGGCTCCCCTGCCTCATAGGGTGGCTTTTTAAATTCCAGCTGCAAATCCGGCTCACAAGTTCCAGCCTCCCCATCCTCCTTAAAATATCCGCAGGAATAGCTCATGGTTTTATCTAACCACATCTCATA
>JAXVOW010000007.1:0-1940 GCA_037301995.1 bacterium
CGGATTCTTTAATGAAGCTGATAGATAGTATTCCGTTACGGGATGATGTAGAGATTCTGGTTGTAGATGATAACAGCAACGTGGATTTGACCGAGTTAAGACAATATATGGAAAACCATACGAATGTAGAATTTTACAGGAACGATACAGGCGTAAAGGGAGCGGGAGCCAGTAGAAATGTGGCGTTAAAGCATGTAAAGGGAAAATGGATTTTATTTGCAGATGCAGATGATTTCTTTTTGGAAGATTTTTATGGAAAGGTGGAGCCTTATTTGGATTCCGAAGAGGATATGGTTTATTTTCCGCCTACAAGTATGGATATCCGCACCGGGGAGCCATCCTCCAGACATGTCATGTATATGGAGCTGGTGGAAAACTATATAAAAAAGCCGGGCTTAAAAACACTTACGGAAATGAAATATGGCTTCTGTACACCATGGTCAAAGCTAATTCGTGCTTCCGTTATGAAGGAGAATGCAATCCAGTTTGACGAGGTGATGGTATCCAATGATATTATGTGCATGACGAAGTGTGCCTTTTACAGCCGGAAGGTGGCAGCCTCTGACCAGACAATCTACTGTGTGACGAGAGGGGGAAAGACCCTGACGGCAAAGAAGGATGAGAAGCGGTTTGATACCAGAATTGATATTTTGGTAAACCGGTATGTTTTCTTAAGAGAGCATTTGTCAAAGAAGGAATTCCGCTATGCGCATATTGACCGGCTGGCTCTCGGAAAGCTTGTGGATGTCTTTATTGAACATTGGGGGATAAAAAAATTATTTTCAATATTAAAGCTGTATCACAGGAATGGGGTGCGGTATTTTGATATTGGACTGTTGAATCCGGTAACGCTGTTTCACAAGGCAAAAATTGAGCTTTCATGGTGGATGGACATTAAGAAGCACAGGTCATAACCTTTCATTCGGAATGTGTGTGCCAGGTGATATTACAGGCGGTGAAAAGGGCTTAAATTGTAAAAAATTGTAGAATGATAAGGTGTAAAGGTTATTAGAATGAATACGATTGAGAGCACAGTGTGTAATAATTTATGTATTTCCTGTGGAATATGTAAAGCGGTCTGTCCGAAGGATTGCATTGCGTTTCACAAGGAAAAAGGAATGAACCTCCCGGCAATTGATAAAAACAGCTGCATTGAATGCGGAAAATGCTACCAGGTATGTCCTGGAAAAGGGTTTGATTATACAAGGTTTGTAAATGACACAGAAGAAGCTTCCTTCTGGTTTGGCAGTTACCGCAATGTATACACTGCATATTCCCTGGATGAGAAGAGACGCAGCAACGGTGTAAGCGGCGGCGTGGTAACAGAGCTGGTATACCGCCTTTTGGAGAATGAAGAATATGAATCGGCATTCTTGATTGGTACGCATCAGTATCTGGGTGATGAAGCGGCTGTGAAGCGGTATACAGCAGGACAACCTCTTGAAGATACACAAAAATCACGTTATCTGCCGGTGTCCCAGGAAAAAGCAGTTTCTTATATATTGTCACATCGCAGGGAAAAGATTATTCTTGTGGGGACAGGCTGTTTTGTACAGGGAATTATGAATGTCATTAATTCCTATAAGCTGGACAGGAAGCAGTATTTTATTATCGGGCTGTTCTGTGATAAGACAATGACCGGTAATGTGGTTGATTATTTTAGCAGACATTCTGCGCTGAGGGGTCAGCGGATGGATAAATTCTTCTTTCGCACAAAGGAAGCAGGCGGATGGCCTGGTGGGGTACAGATAACTTCAGATACAGGCAGGGTTATGAATCTGCCGAACACGGAGAGAATGAAGGTAAAGGATTATTTTCAGCCGGAGCGCTGTCTGTATTGCCTGGATAAGCTGAATATGTTTGCGGATATTTCTGTAGGGGATAATTACACAGGCACCAATTCAGATTCAAAGGGAAGCAACAGCGTTATTGTGCGGACG
>JAXVOW010000008.1:0-3982 GCA_037301995.1 bacterium
ATTTCCCAGAAATGCTGCTGACATTCCTAAGAAAAAGATTGCAAAGCTAAATGCCCATTCTGTTGCACCCTTTGAAAATCCGATGTAGTCAGCAATCTCCTGACTAAAAATTGACCAACAATAAACTGTACCGATGCTGCAATGAAGTAATAATGCCGGGATTGCTGCACGAATCCATTTGTTATTACGCCATCCACCTGTCTTTTTTTCACTTTCGCTCATTACTGTTCCTCCTCCTCATTTGTTATTTAACAGTAAAAATTAGTTCTGCCTAAAACCGGCAAAAACCAAATAAATCTATTATACACCCTTCATATGTATGTTTCAAGCTATTTTTTTATATTTTATTGCTTATTTTTATTGCTTTTATACGCCCTATCGTATAAACTATGCATAAAGATAATTATGATTTTCACAATTATCAGACTATTAAAAAGGAGAAAGATATTATGCAAATGCATTCACCAAAGGAGATTATAAACAACAATATGAGTGGAGCTGTCAATAAGGCAAATTTAAAGCTTTCAAAAATGATTGCTTTGGGAATTCTCGCCGGAATGTTTATCGCAGTGGGTGGTGTTACCAGTAATACTGCTGTCCACAGCCTCTCCAACGTGAGCCTGGCAAAAGTTTTGGCTGGTGCTGTTTTTCCAATTGGTCTTTTAATGATTGTATTAGTTGGTGGAGAATTGTTTACCGGTAACTGTCTTATGGTTATGGCAACTCTTGACAAGCGTATCCGTACCACCCTGTTTATCCGGAATCTTGTTATTGTATTTTTTTCAAATCTGGCAGGTGCACTCATTATGGATATCCTGATTTATTATAGCGGTAATTTGGATATCAGCGGCGGTGCACTTGGCGCATACACGATTAAAGTTGCTATTGACAAAGTACATATCACTCCTCTTCGTGGTATTACCTCAGGATTGCTCTGTAACTTTTTAGTATGTATGGCAATCTTAAAGGGTGCCGCTGCCAAAGAGGTTGCAGGCAAGATTATGGCTACCTGGTTTCCAATCTTTGCTTTCGTATTAAATGGTTTTGAACATATTGTAGCAAATATGTATTTTATTCCCGTTGGTATATTGGCAAAAGTTTTGGCTGGTGCTGTTTTTCCAATTGGTCTTTTAATGATTGTATTAGTTGGTGGAGAATTGTTTACCGGTAACTGTCTTATGGTTATGGCAACTCTTGACAAGCGTATCCGTACCACCCTGTTTATCCGGAATCTTGTTATTGTATTTTTTTCAAATCTGGCAGGTGCACTCATTATGGATATCCTGATTTATTATAGCGGTAATTTGGATATCAGCGGCGGTGCACTTGGCGCATACACGATTAAAGTTGCTATTGACAAAGTACATATCACTCCTCTTCGTGGTATTACCTCAGGATTGCTCTGTAACTTTTTAGTATGTATGGCAATCTTAAAGGGTGCCGCTGCCAAAGAGGTTGCAGGCAAGATTATGGCTACCTGGTTTCCAATCTTTGCTTTCGTATTAAATGGTTTTGAACATATTGTAGCAAATATGTATTTTATTCCCGTTGGTATATTGGCAAAAAACAACCCCGAATATGTTGCAAAAGCACAGGAATTATATGGTATTACTGCTAACCAGTTAGACTCTCTGGATATAATCGGGGCACTCAATAATTTTATCCCTGTAACATTTGGAAATTTGTTAGGGGGGCTGTTTATCGGATTCTTGCTCTATTTCATTAATGTAAAATGTGATAAAGATTGATTATTCTACATTTGTATTACAAAAATCAAGCTATTGAAGCCCTCAGAAAAGATGGTTTTTCAACCATCTTTTCTGAGGGTTTCTCTTTCTATTATCTGATATCCTATTTTCATCTCCTTGAGGACTGGCAGGGAATCTTCAATCATCTTAATTAACATCTTTGCTGCTTCTTCTCCGCTTGTTTTATAATAGAAATGAACCGTTGTCAGCCTTGGGTCGCATACCTTTGATACAATATTGTCCCCCAGTCCTGCAACTTGTACATCCTCTGGAATTTTTTTCCCACATTCTTTTAAGAAACCCATGGCGCCCATGGCAATTATATCCGTTGCGCAGATTAAGGTATCGATTTCAGAATCCATATCAAACAGAGATTTTGCGTTTTCATATCCCTTCTCAATGGAAACTGTGTCATTAATGCAATACCCTTCTCTTATTGTCCGGTCTGATTCAAAATTAGCATCTAAAAACCCATATAATCTCTCCTGCCCTACAGATTCATCCTCTAATAAGGCCCCAATAAATGCAGGATTACTTCCATGCTCCAGAGCTCTTTTAGTCAGTTCTTTTGCGGCGCCATAATCGTCATAATACACACAGGAATATTCCTTTACACACTGTGCCAATACCACCAAAGGTATTTTAATATCTTTCATAACCCTGTAGTGTTCCTTTGTAAAAATGGTTCCAATCAGTATAATACCATCCACATGGTTCTGTCCTAATTGTTTCAGACAGCGAATTTCTTCTTTTGTGTCATTCTGAGTAACGGCAAGCAGAAGCTGGTATCCTTTCTCTCGTAAAATACTACTGATTCCATGCACCATCCGGCTGACAGAATCCGAATTAATCTGGGGCAGAATAACACCGATGGAGCCTGTCCTCTTCGTCCGCAGCATCTGCGCCTGGGCGGATGGCTGATAACCGGTTTCTTCAATCACCTTGCGGATTTGTTCCTTTTTTTCGACACTCACATAGCCGTTATTCAAATATCTGGATACTGTGGCGCGGGAAACCCCTGCCAGGGCAGCAATTTCATTTATGTTCATTTATGAATCCTCCATTTTTATATTCATATTTTATTATAAATTAATGTGAGAACGATTTCAAGTCACAATCTGAATTCTTTTACATATGATAATAAAAATATGCTTTTTTGCATTTTGCAAGGAAAGGATTTCTATATGAGATTAAGAAAATATTTGAAAGCGGCACAGGAAAATATTGATAAAGGTTATTTACAGATAAACACAATCTCTGAGGATAACCAGATACCTGTACGGAATGCAAGGATAGAAATCGCAAGCAGCGGAAATCCCAACCAGACAATTGAGCAGTTAGAAACCGACAGCAACGGAAAAACCTCCAACATCGAGCTGGCTGCCCCTCCCCTGGAATTTTCCCTGGCGCCATCGGATAACCAGCCCTACAGTGAATACAACCTTAAGGTATCGGCAGAGGGCTATGATGACACCATCATTACCGGGGTACAGATTCTCTCCGGTGAGCTGGGACTTCAGAATATCCGTATGACACCGTCTGTCACCAGTGAACAGCTATATAATCCCACAGTTATTGGAGGGCACACGCTC
This sequence comes from bacterium, assembly GCA_037301995.1. Classification (GTDB taxonomy): domain Bacteria; phylum Bacillota; class Clostridia; order Lachnospirales; family Lachnospiraceae; genus CAG-590. The sequence continues at coordinate 3,341 of JAXVOW010000008.1, forward strand.
TGGGAATTCTATCCTCCTAAAATTGCCGAGGCTGAAATCAAGCCCATGGATGAGCGGGGAGAAATTGTACTTAGCAAGGTAGTAGTGCCGGAATACATTATTGTGCATGACGGTGCGCCTACGGATACCACTGCAACAGATTACTATGTCCCTTATAAGGATTATATTAAAAATGTGGCATCCTGCGAAATCTATGCCACCTGGCCGGAGTCATCCATTACCGCCAATGTTCTGGCTATTATATCCTTTACCCTGAACCGGGTTTATACGGAGTGGTACCGTGGAAAAGGCTACGATTTTACCATTACCAGCTCTACAGCCTTTGACCATAAATGGATGTACCAGAAAACCGTATATGAGAACATTTCCCAGGTGGTAGACACCATTTTTGCCAATTATCTGTCGAGACCAAATGTGAGCCAGCCAATCCTGACCCAGTACTGTGACGGAAAACGGGTGACCTGTCCAAACTGGATGAGCCAGTGGGGTTCTAAATATCTGGGAGACCAGGGCTATACCGCCATTGAAATCATAAGAAATTATTACGGAGATGACATGTATATTAATGAAGCGGAGCAGATTGCCGGCATTCCTGCTTCCTGGCCCGGATATGACTTGTCAGTGGGCTCTACCGGGAATAAG
>JAXVOW010000009.1:0-2592 GCA_037301995.1 bacterium
AGATTTTTCATCTGGACAGGTGACAGCTCCGTATCGCAAACAATGCCTGTAGCATCTAACGCCACAAGCATTGTTTTAAGCTCTTCTATTTTTCCTTTTCCAAGGTAGGTAACGGGATTCAATGTTTCCAGATTCTGTTCCATTGTTCCAACACTGAGTGCCCCGGCAGTCTTTACCAGCTCAGACAGCTCGTCCAGGGAGGCACTGCTATCCGGCTCATACCGCTCATGAACTGCCACTAAGATTACTCTCTCTTTTTCTTTTTCATTGTCAAAAAAACGTGCCATGTACTCCTCCAGTTATTGTTCTGTCACCGTCTGTCTCGTATAGAGCAAATCATATTCATTTTTGCCATCTGTATCATTTGGATAAGCCTCCACAAACGCTTTTGCCTTTTCGTATGCAGTGTTATAATCCTTCATTTTCTCATAATACACAATCTCATCAAAGAGGAGCTCCCTGATATTGGACTGATCCTCTAACTGCTTTCCGGTTTCTATATAGTTAAGGGCGTCCTCCATCCTGTCCTCATCTAAAGCTATGGCAGCATACTGCGCATACATAAAGCTGTTCATCTCATTTTTCTGCAAAAATACATCATAGTAAAGCTGCATATTTTCAAGGTCTCCCGTCTGTCCATAACAGCTTCCCACATACAATACCAGGTCACTATACCCCGCCTCGTATGCATTGAGCAGAATCGGCAGTGCAGCCCGGTAATCCTGCCAGTCATACAGCTGCAGACCATAAGCAATCTCCTGCAATTTTGCAAGTCCCTCTACCTTATTATCCTTCGCCCATAGCTTAATCTGGCTGTATTCATAACACGCCAGACCATACCTGCCAGTATTTACATAGCAGTCCGCCATATAAAACCGGGTATCATTGTCAAGCGTCTCTAACAATGGAAGCCGCGGCTTAAGCGCTTCCTCAAATAAATCAATGGCTCCCTCATAATCTTTCTTTTCATATAGTGACAGCGCTTTATTCCGCATACTGTATTTCACCCCAAAGGATACTCCATATATAATAACCAAAAGAAGCAAAAACATACAGAACAGCTTCAATACATTACGGATTGTAAATTCCTTTTTCTTTTTTCTTCTTTTTTTGGGACGGTACTCCGGTATTTCATAAATTCCATATCTGTCTCTTCTGTTCCTGTACCTGTTTTTACGTCTGCCCATAACTAATCTTGCCTTTCTTTTTTACTGTTTATACAATTCTTCTGTTCTCATACTCGGCGCAAAAGTATTTTAATTATAACACATGACGGATATTATTCCAATACTCAAAAATGGTCCACCGGACCATTTTCTCATATGCTTGGCAACACAAAAGCGGCTGGTTTCTTTTTCCAAAAAAACCAACCGCCTGTGCAAAAATATAAATTCAATAAATCAAGAGGCAGAAGCCATCTCCTTAAGCGTTATCCGATGCTCAATATAATCCTCTACTTCATCTTTTTCCATCTTTAAGCTGACTGCAAATTCTCCATACAGACTGTCCTGTGCCTGCTTTAAATATCTTTCATCACAGGCTGACATTTTCTTGCCCTGCGCCAAACGTTCTTCTTTTCTTTTCACCACTGTATTAATAATCCGAATCAATTCCCTACAGTCACAGGATTTCAAAGCTTCTTTATAGGCCAGCTCCCTGTGCTTGTCATCTGCTACTTCAATCTGTTCTACTTTCTTCATTTCATCAATCAAATTACAGGCATCCTGTTTACTGATTACCGGTCTCATAACAACCTTCTGATTATCCACAGGTGTAAATACTCTGCTTCCTTTTGTGTAAAGTGGTAAAAGTGTATAGTATACCTTGTTACTATCAATCCCACTCAAACTCATTGGACCAATTTCTTCTACTCTGCATACACCATTCATACCATAAACGACATACTCACCAATTTTAAACATTTTACTCCTCTCTTTCTAAAATTTAGTCAACACCTTACAACTGTTATTATCATAGCAAATTATAGTTATTTTTGTAAGTTTTTTTTGTAAATTTCTTATTTTTCTGCGTTTTTCACACTCCGGAAATTGGAAATTGTGCATTTTTACAACATTTGACAAATTCTTCATTGGTGTAACTTTCTAATACTATTCTGCCACATATTTACACATTTTATACAAATTTCTGGCAAAATGTCATACCGTTACCCTTTTAAAAGCTACAGGCAGAAGCACAAAAATTCAGGCAGGATATACGAAATATATCCCGCCTGAAAGAGGGGAGGTGTGACAAAATCACACATTATGCAAACCTGCAATTCTATTATTTAACATCCTTACCACCGAGCCGCCTGCGGCTCATCACATCATCCGGAAGTGCATTATGTTCTTTGTATTTGAAAAATTCATACGAACTGCACTCTACAAACTCAGCCCGGGGCTGAACCTGCAGAATCTGCTTAATTTCCTTTGTATTGCATGCCGCAACTGCATCTCCCGAATACGGGTCAAATACAATATAGTTCTTTTCTTCCTTTTTCCCAAACAATCCCATATACACTCCTCCTTCTCCTATATGTCAACTCAATCTGTCTTCGCATCCCTTATTTATAAATATTATACTATACATTTT
>JAXVOW010000010.1:0-3131 GCA_037301995.1 bacterium
TCGGCTTGTCAACCCAGTATCATTGCATAGATATAGTTATTTTACCACAGACCTTTTCAAAATAAAAGCTGTCTACCACTCATATCTGTGGAGCTGCCCCTCCATCTGGAAATTCGGAAAGCCATTCTGCCTTAGTGCCTCATAGAGTACAATCGCCACAGAATTTGATAAATTCAATGACCGTATCTCATCTAACATCGGAATTCTTACACAGGTTTCTTTATTATCCAGTAAAATCTCTTCCGGAATTCCCGCACTTTCCTTGCCGAACATAATATAGCAGTCCTCTTCAAAATGCACATCCGTATAGGTCTGTTTCGACTTGGTGGTTGCCATATATATTTTTGCTCCCGGATTTTTTTTCAGAAAATCCTCGTAGCTGACATAAGTTGTCACATCCAGTTTGTCCCAGTAATCCATCCCCGCACGTTTAATCATCTTATCATTAATCCGGAAACCCAATGGCTCAATCAAATGAAGCCTGGTGCCTGTGGCTACACAGGTTCTGCCTATATTCCCTGTATTTGCCGGCATCTCCGGCTCGTGTAATACAATATTTAACATATCCTTTTCCTTTCTCTAGTACAGGAATTATACAATTGCGAAACTCCTTATTTTGAAGTGTAAGTTATGGATATATACGAAAATAATGTCGGAGCGCCCTCTGAGAACGCCAGTACTTTTGCCTTGTTTTTAAGGCATTAGTACTGTTGCGTTCGAAGTGGAGCGAAAGCATGCCGACGACATGTTTTCGTATATATTCATAACGTATTCTATATAAAACAGAGTTTTGCAATTGTCTAATACGGTGTCTATCCCCGCAGTTCCTCGATAAATTCCTTTATACGCCCAATGGCAACCTTCAGCTCCTCCAAAGAGTATGCATAAGAAATTCGGAGAAATCCCTCTCCACACGCTCCAAATGCACTGCCCGGAACCACAGCCACCTTTTTGGCATTCAAAAGCTTTGTTGCAAATTCCTCAGAAGTCATTCCAAATTCTTGAATACACGGAAACATATAAAATGCTCCATAGGGTTCAAAACAGGCTAAGCCCATTTCCTTAAATTCATTTAACAGATACCGCCTTCTCTGGTCGTAGGCCTCCCGCATCCGTTCCACATCCCTGTCACAATCCCGCAGTGCTGCAATGGCTGCGTACTGGCTTGTGGTAGGCGCACACATAATGGCATACTGGTGAATTTTTGTCATCTGCTCCATAAGCATTGCAGGTGCCATTGCATATCCAAGCCTCCAGCCGGTCATTGCAAATGCCTTGGAAAATCCATTAATTACAACGGTCCGCTCTCTCATACCCGGAAGGGAAGCAATACTGACATGCCCCCTATTATATGTAAGCTCGGCATAGATTTCATCGGAAATAACATAAAGGTCATGCCGGATGACGACCTCGGCAATAGCCTGCAAATCCTCCCGCTCCATTACCGCCCCCGTTGGGTTATTGGGATAGGACAGCATTACTATTTTTGTCCGGTCGGTAATAGCCGCCTCTAACTCCTCTGCCGTCAGACGAAACTGGTTTTCATTCTTCAGGGAAATCGTCACCGGAACACCATCCGCCAGCTCCACACAGGGCACATAGGATACAAAGCACGGCTCTGGTATGATTACCTCATCCCCTGGATTTAGCATTGCCCGGAGTGCCACATCAATTCCCTCGCTTCCTCCCACTGTAAGGAGTACCTCATTCTTCGGATTATAGGCAATGTGAAATCTTCTGTCTGTATAATCACAAATCGCCTGGCGAAGCTCTAAGAGTCCGGCATTAGAGGTATAAAAGGTTCGTCCCTTTTCCAGAGAGTAAATGCCTTCTTCTCTTACATTCCATGGCGTATCAAAATCCGGCTCGCCAACACCCAGCGAAATAGCATCCGGCATCTCACTCACAATGTCAAAAAACCTGCGGATGCCTGACGGTTTCATTTTAATCACCTTATTGGATAGTGGATTTCTCATGCTGTCACCACCAGCCTTTCATCCTTCCTCTGCTGTTCAAGCTTTGTTCCGGTCTCCTTGTATTTTTTAAGCACAAAATGAGTGGAGGTGCTGAGAACGCCCTCCATCGGTGCCAATTTGTGCGCAACAAACTGGGCAACCTCCTTCATGGTTTTACCCTCAATAAATACCGTCATGTCAAATCCCCCGGACATAAGATAAAGAGAGGTCACCTCCTCATAATTATAAATCCGCTCTGCAACACGGTCAAAGCCCTCACCACGCTGAGGGGCTACCTTTACCTCAATCAAAGCCGTTACCCTTTCGTCATCGGTTTTATCCCAGTTTATCACCGTATTGTACCCACAGATAATCTGCTCCTGTTCCATATCCTGGATTGTATTTATCACAACCGCCTTGTCTATCCCCAGCATAGTTGCCATATCCTTTGTATCCATCTTTGAATTGTTTTCCAGCAATTTTAATATCTTTGTTCTCATATTCTGCATATTCATTTTCCTTTCCTGTTCTTTGGCAGACACCCATAAATGCTGCCTCAAATATCTATACCGGAAGAGGCTGCCCATAAAAAACAGCATTCAATGCATCACCCTTTGGCGGCACTAAAAAACGCTCTTCCTCCTCAATTTCAATTATCCGATCTTTTTCCTTTGTCGTCTTCCCGATTACATTCGCCTCTACACCAGACGCCCTCATGGTATTTACTAACGTCTCTCCATTATCTGTTACGAAAAGCAGACTTCCCTGTCCATTCATCATATAGGGATTGATATCAAAATATTCACATACCTCAATAATTTCCTGCTTCATGGGTATGGCTTCCACCGCAAATCTTCCACCACAATTGCAGGCGGATAACAGCTGCCACAACGCACCAAACACTCCTCCGTTTGATACATCATGGGCGGCAAAAATGCAACCAGGATTCTCCGCGACTGCAGCCTCTATCGCCGCAAGCTCCGGCATTAAAGACGTATACTTCATATATCCGGCAGCTGTCCGGACATAGCTTGCAGGATATCTGGTGATTAACTCCTCCTGCTTCAGAGTGGCAAGAATTGCACCACCGTAAAGACCGGTCCATTTTGTCATGACAACATCCATGCCCGGCTTTACCATTTCGTAGTGATTCTCCCAAAGCTTTCTGCCATAAGC
>JAXVOW010000011.1:0-23786 GCA_037301995.1 bacterium
TGGAGACTACGCCATCGTAGTAGGCTACGTCAGCCGGGGTCAGTTCCTTGTAATCTTGTAAATACTGGTGCCATTAATGGCAATGGTTCCGTCATCAATGTCATAAAACCGCATCAACAGGTTAATCAGTGTAGATTTTCCACAGCCGGTGGGACCCACAATGGCGACGCGTTGTCCCTTCTTTACCTCCAGATTCAAATCCTTAATCAGAGGCTTTTCCTTATCATAGGAAAATGCCACATGCTTTAAGGAGATATTGCTCTTCTTTACCACCTCTTCCTTTGTCAGCACCTTGCTGTCCGCATCGTCCGGCTTCTCCACCGGCTCATCCAGCAGCTCAAACACCCGTGCCGCGCAGGCAATGGCGTTCTGCACCTCCGTAATTACACCGGATATCTCGTTAAACGGCTTTGTATACTGGTTTGCATAGCTTAAAAAGCAGGACAGCTGTCCCACGGTAATTCCGCCGTGTACGACAATAAATGCTCCCACAATGCCAACTCCTGCATACACCAGACTGTTGACGAACCTGGTTGCCGGATTGGTGATAGAGGAAAAGAAAATGGCGCGTAGACTGTACCCGGAAAGCTCATCATTTATTTTGTCAAAACGCCTCATGGCGTCATCCTCATATCCAAATGCCTGTACAATCTTCTGGTTTCCCACCATCTCATCCACCAAAGCCGTCATATCTCCTCTGCTCTCAGACTGGAGACGGAACATGGAATAGGTCTTTCTTGCAATAAAGCTGGCAACAAACAAAGACACTGGGGTAATCAAAACCACCACCAGCGTAATTTTCCAGTTCACGCTGACCATAAACAGAAGTGTTCCCAGAATCGTAATCACACCGGTAAACAGCTGGGTAAAGCCCATCAGCAGTCCCTCCGAAAACTGGTCCACATCATTTATTACCCTGGATACCACTTCTCCGTATTGCTTATTATCAATATACTTAAGAGGAAGATGATTTAGCCGTTCAAATACCTGAACCCGTATATCCCTTACCACATCATAGGTAATCTTATTATTACAAAGGCTCATAAGCCACTGGGTCAGCGCCGTAATCAGTATAACAACCCCAAATCTTACCAGCAACGGCTTTAAACCGTTAAAATCCACCTGACCCTTGTCAATGATAAAATCAATGGCATTTCCGGTGATAATCGGCGCATAAAGGGTAGCTGCAACCGTCAACAGCGCAAAAAACAGGGATAACCACACAAATGCCCGGTATGGCTTGATAAATTTAAGCACGCGTTGAATTGTCTCCTTCTGCCCCTGCTTTGACATCTTATTCTTATCTGCCATTTTTTCTGCCCCCTTTCCTGCCGTTCTTTTCCTCTGTCTGCCTGTCATCCTGCGACCGCACAATTTCTCTGTAGACCTCACATTCTGCCATCAGCTCCTCATGGGTTCCAACGCCCACCATACCACCGTCTTCCAGCACAATAATCTGGTCCGCCTGCTTAATTGTGGACGCACGCTGTGACACGATAAATACTGTCATGCCCTTTGTCTTTTCCCGGATGGCTTTCCGCAGGTTTGCATCCGTGGCAAAATCCAGGGCTGATGCGGAATCATCCAGTATCAGTATCTCCGGCTCCTTTACCAGCGCCCTTGCAATAGTCAGACGCTGTCTCTGACCTCCTGAAAGATTCTTTCCTCCCTGTAAAATCATTTCCTCCAGACCGTCCTTCTTGCTGGCGATTACATCTGTTCCCTGGGCAATTGTCACTGCCCGTTCCATTTCCTCCTTCGTAGCGTCCTCCTTGCCCCATCGCAGGTTATCCGCAATGGTTCCGTTAAACAGTACCGCCTTTTGCGGCACAATACCGATTCTGTCCCGCAGCTGGTGGAAGGAGTAGCCCTTCACATTAACCTGGTCTACCAGCACTTCGCCGGAGGAGGCATCATAAAATCTTGGTATCAGATTCACCAGTGTAGATTTACCACTTCCGGTACCGCCGATAATCCCAATGGTCTGCCCGGCTTTTGCCGTAAAAGATATATCCTTAAGGGCAGGCTCCTTTGCGCCTTTATAAGTAAAGGTAACATTGTGAAATACAACCTTATCCTTCGATTTTACCAGGTCTACCCCTGTGGGGTGCTCTGTAACGGAAGGCTCCATGGCAAATACCTCTCCGACACGCTTTGAGCATGCCGCTGCCTTGGTCAGCAGGATAATCAGATTTGCCAGCTTAACCAGCTCCACCAGAATCTGGGACATATAGTTTACCAGAGCAATAACCTCACCCTGGGAAAGCCTTCCCACATTTACCTGCAACCCACCAATCCAGATAATGGCAATAATCGCCGCATTTACAATAATATAAGTAACCGGATTCATCACCGCAGATATCTTTCCCACAAAGGTCTGCATGTGAAGCAGGGCTTCACTTCCCTCCCGGTAATCCTTTTTTTCATCCTCCTGGCGTCCAAACGCCCGGATAACCCTTGCCCCGGCAAGATTCTCCCTTGTCATTAAAAGTACATAATCCAGCGCTTTCTGCACCTTCTGATACAGTGGAATGGAATACAGCATAATTCCGAATACCACCAGGGATAACAGCGGAATTGCCACCACAAAAACAAGTGCCGCCTTCACATCTACGGTAAACGCCATAACCATTGCCCCCACCACAATGAACGGGGAACGCAGAAACAACCGCAAAAACATATTGACACCGGACTGGAGCTGGTTAATATCATTCGTCATACGGGTAATCAGGGTAGAGGTTCCCGCCTGGTCGAGCTCCGTATAGGACAGGGAATTGATATGGGCAAATAAATCCCTTCTGACACTCTTTCCGAATCCAACGGATGCCTTGGCGGCAAAATACTGGGCTGTAATGGAACACACCAGACCCACAACGGCAAGCAAAAGCAGCAGGACACCCATCCGCAGAATATATCCATTGTCCTGGTTCTTGATTCCGGTATCCACAATGGCTGCCATCACCAGCGGAACAAACAATTCAAAGCTTGCCTCCAGCATTTTAAAAAGAGGGGCGATAATACTTTCCTTCTTATATTCTTTTAGGTAATCTGTTATCTTAAACATAGGTTTTTACTCCTTTAACAATTTACGAATAAAACGGCCTGCTTCTACCCAGGCCTCCCGCGCTTCCGGGTATAGGAGCAGTCCCATCTGAAATACATGAAACATTCCATTATAAATATGCTCTTTTACGGTTACCCCAGCTTCCCTTGCCTTCCTTGCCACCTCAACGGTATCGCTTAACAGCATTTCATATTCTCCCACCTGCATCAGCATGGGCGGAAAGCCATGATAGCTGCCGTTAACCGGCGAGATATACGGATATTCCGGGTCCAGTTCCCCGAAATACCCCTCCTTATATACAAGGGTATCCCTGGAACCGCCAAATATCGGGTCAATGTCGAAATTCTCCTGATAGGAATCACCGCTTTTTGTCAGGTCTGTCCATGCAGACATTGTGATAATGCCCCTTGGCATCGGCATGCCCCGGTCCCTTAAATACAGGCATAACGCCAGTGCCAGTCCTCCTCCGGCAGAATCTCCCACCACAAATACGTTTCCTGTATCATACCCATTTTCCAGAATCCACCGGTAAGCCGACACGGCATCCTCCAGGGCTGCTGGAAACGGATATTCCGGTGCCACCCGGTAATCCACGCTTAACACATCCAGCCCCCGGCTTACTTCATTGTAAAGCGCCGCCATATCACGGTAAGTATTGTGAAGCCTGCCATAATAACCGCCGCCATGAAGCTGGAGAATCACGCCGGGCTGCCTTCCCTGTCTGCTGACAAGCAGCTCCATGCCGCAATGCTCCTGCCGGATTACAGTACACTTCAAATGCTCCGGACACTCCCATTTCTTTTCACGCTCATTTAATTTTCTACGAAGCTCGCCACTCTGCGCCTTCGCTCCAATCACCGGAAAATGGTTTGCCAGCCGCACCATGTGTCTGGCAGTTCTTCCTCTGATACTTATCTGCTGCTCCATTGCCTCCTACCTTCACTTTCACACATGAAATCTTCTCTTTAATTCCCGGGCCAGCTCTCTGTCTCCAAATATGATGGTTCCCAACAGATATACACCTGTCACCCCGGCACAGGTTACCGGCAGAACCAGATTTTCAATTTTCCCCGAAATATACAGGCTGATAATAGCCACACTGCACAGCGCAATCAGCAGCAGTAACAGCGTATAGCTGTACCAGTGCTGTCTGTTTAACATCATCAGGAAAAATACAATGGCATCTCCAAATAAAATTACTCCGGGAATCGCCCATTTCAAGGACCAGCCGGTCATCCCTGTAAAATAGTCAATTGCCAGAAGCAAAAGCATGGTAAGAATCAGCTGGGAACCGATTTTTGCCGCATATCCCGCATCATGGTTAATCCAGTACACCATGGACAGATAGGTATATATCATTGCCACACCGCTGATTCCGGACCACCAGAACCCCGGAGTTGCAAAATAGTTAATGACAATGAGCCCTATCTCTGCCAGAATAAACAAAAACAGAATCAGCCGCATCACAAAGTGGAGGCGCTTTGTACGTTTCCTCACATCCGGATAAGGCGCCCCTGCTCCCCACACATTTTTTATTTCCTCTGCCTCATTTTCTGTCATCTCATCCAAAACGCTGTGACACAACGGACACACCTCTGTATCATCATAAATTACAAGATTACAATGTCTGCATTTATTCATAGTACGCACCATTACTTTCTATTGCAATGGATACCCCGTCCTTTGCAATGGTCTGAAAAAACCGCTTCTGAATGGATAAATCCATCAGTACGGAACTAAAGGTAAATGTCAGCATTCCATTATAGGAGCATATTCCGCCCTTCATATTCTGCCCCTTGGACATGGAAAGGGTGGTATAAAAATGCTGCACATACTGGCTGTAGGGCTCCTTCAGTTCGATATTACCGATATTGGTGACCGTAGCCGAGGTCGCCCTTGCCGAAGCCCCATATACCTGCTTCATCACAAAATTCTTTATCACCAGGGGAACCGCCCGCAGTATCCAGTTTTTTTCATTGGATACATTATAGGACATTATGTTGTTAAGGTTCTCCGGCGTAATCTGCTCCTTTAAATCATCTGCCACAATCTGAAGCACCTCCGAAAAGGTATAGCTTTCCTTTTCCGGCTTAAAGGTGGCAAATACCATGGCAAAAAAATTCTTCATGGTATGAGAATCATAATAAGGTCTCAAATTCACCGGAACACAACAGCGTATAGGTACCTTAGAAGGAGATTCCTTCAGATATTCCTTATACACCGCATAGACAAACGCTCCCACTAAATACTGGTTAATGGTGATGCCATACTGCTTACTGGCTGTCTTGAGCTGGTCAATGGGCATATAACCATGCACCACGCCCATTTCCCCCTTGGGAAGCCGCTCCCCGTTTAAGGTCAGCGCCTTTTCGGATTTGTAAACCCTGGCATGTCCCTTCTTAAAGTTTTTCACATAACTGTCTTCCTTATCCAGAAAAATGCCAGAGGATATCTTGTCCTTATCCACCTTCAAAATATCCGGATATCGGAGACGGAGATACTGGTACACCAGCTCCTTCAAAAAGGTAATCCCCCCTGCCCCGTCTGTCAGTGCATGAAACACCTCCAGATTAATACGGCATTTATAATAGGTAACCCGGAACATATAATGGTTATTCCTGCTCTTATCAATGTAAGCTCCCGGATGGGAGTATTCCTCCCTTACAATGGGCGCCGGTCTTGTATTTTCCTCAAAATAATACCAGAACACGCCCATCCTGAGCCGCATGCGGAACACGGAAAACTGTGGCAGAATCCGGTTCAGCGCCTCCTGTAACAGCACCCGGTCAATCTCCTCCGTCAGGGTAACGGATATCCGGTATACATTGGTCATGTCCTCTGTTGCTATTACCGGAAACAGATTCGCCGTATTGTCCAGTTTATCCCATGCCAGCTGTTCTTTCCTAAGGCTCTTTTTATCATCCTTCTTGTCTTCGCTCTTTTTCATACTATTCTATCCTTTATTATTATAAAACGGTTATGTCAGGAGAACCGCCGCTCTTCGTAGTAATCTAAATTCACAGTCTGCTTTAGTATACCATCTATCCGCGAAAAAAAAAAGACGTCAGCCACAGAAACTGTGATTGACGCTTTCTTACAGTTACCGCTCAGACCTGCCGTCAGCACCAGGCAGGTCTGAACGGTAACTTCTTCTGTTTATTTGTTGATTTTGGAACGCTTTCTAAGAGTAGGGTCTAAAATCTTTTTGCGGATGCGGATATGCTCCGGTGTAATCTCCAAAAGCTCATCCGTATCAATGAATTCCAGTGCCTGCTCCAGACTCAAAATTCTTGGTGGTGTCAGCTTTAACGCCTCATCCGCTCCTGATGAACGGGTGTTGGTCAGATGCTTTGCCTTACATACGTTAATCTCGATGTCCTCCGCTTTACCAGTCTGTCCGATAACCATTCCGGCATATACCTGCTCACCTGGACCAATAAATAAAGTTCCCCTGTCCTGGGCATTGAAAAGACCGTAGGTAATGGAGGTTCCGGTCTCAAATGCAATCAGAGAGCCCTGGCTTCTGTACATCATATCACCCTTGTACGGACCATAATCATCAAAAATCGTGTTAATGATTCCGGTTCCCTTTGTGGAGGTCATAAAATCACCCCGGAAACCAATCAGTCCCCGCGCCGGAATACGGAACTCTAACCGTACCGTGCCATCATGGGCAGGAGTCATAGCCTGCAGCTCACCCTTCCGCTCATTTAACATACTGATAACCGTTCCGGAAAATTCCTCCGGTACATCAATATAGGCAATTTCCATCGGCTCTAACTTTTTGCCCTTTTCATCGGTTTTATAGATAACCTCCGCCTTGCTCACGGCAAATTCATAGCCCTCCCGGCGCATATTCTCAATCAGCACGGATAAATGAAGCTCTCCCCGCCCAGATACCTTGTAGGTGTCGGTGCCTTCCGTCTCCTCCACCCGCAGGGATACATCGGTATTTAACTCCCGAAACAGCCGGTCTCTCAAATGTCTGGAGGTGACAAATTTACCTTCCTTTCCCGCCAGTGGAGAATCATTTACCATAAAATTCATGGAGATGGTCGGCTCGGAAATCTTCTGGAAAGGAATCGGCTGTGGATTATCCACAGAGCACAGGGTATCCCCGATATGAATATCCGCAATACCGGAAATTGCCACAATGGAGCCAATCCCCGCTTCCTTTACCTCCACCTTGTCAAGACCTTCAAACTCATACAGTTTTCCAATCTTAACCTTTTTACACTTGCTCTCATCATGGGCATTGACTAAAAGAACCTCCTGATTTAATTTAAGGGTTCCGTTGTCAATTTTGCCCACACCGATACGTCCCACATACTCATTGTAATCAATAGTAGAGATTAGTATCTGGGTATCTGCCTCCGGGTCTCCCTCTGGCGCAGGGATATAATCAATTATGGTTTCAAACAGCGGCGACATGTCCACTGCCTCATCCTCCATACTCTTCTTTGCCACACCATCCTTCGCAGATGCATATACAAACGGACAGTCAAGCTGTTCATCGCTGGCTTCAAGGTCAAGTAAAAGCTCCAACACCTCTTCCTCTACCTCTTCGACTCTCGCCTCCGGACGGTCAATCTTATTGACACAGACAATCACATGCAGGTTTAACTCCAATGCCTTTTTCAACACAAATTTGGTCTGGGGCATAGCTCCCTCAAAGGCGTCCACCACCAGGATGACTCCGTTTACCATCTTGAGGACACGCTCTACCTCGCCGCCAAAATCCGCATGTCCCGGCGTGTCGATAATATTAATTTTTGTTCCCTTATAGTTTACCGCTGTATTTTTAGACAGAATCGTGATACCACGCTCTCTCTCAATATCGTTGGAATCCATGACACGCTCTGCCACTTCCTGGTTCTCCCGAAAAACGCCGCTCTGCTTTAACAGCTCATCCACCAGTGTGGTCTTACCATGGTCTACATGGGCGATAATGGCTATGTTACGAATATCATCTCTTGTCATCTTCATATCTTTTACTTCCTTCTTTTCTTCCATACTTACATTTACACATACTGCCTAAGTATAGCACTAAGAAAATGGGGTTGCAAGAAAAGTTTCAGAAAATCGCAAAAAAACAAACCTGCAGACTATGAAATCCATCATAATCTACAGGTTGTCCTTTACATATTACCAGTCTCTGCTATTTATTTTTCTTTGCTGTGCTCTTCTTCACCGCTGTTTTTTTTGTGGTTTTTGCCCTCTGACTGACCGGCTCTTTATAATCATACTTAAATACCGTTACAGAAAGCGGCGGCAGATGCATGCTGATGGAATAGTCTCTGTTATTCCATGGCTCTGCCACTGCCTTAATCGGCTTTTCATTCATTCTTCCGTTACCGCCAAACTCTTCGGCATCGGAGTTAAGAATTTCCGTGTAATTGCCCGGACAAGGAACCCCTACAATAAAGCCATCCCGGTCAACCGGAGTAAAGTTACATACAAACAATAACTGGTCCTTGGCTGTGGAACCCCGGCGGATAAAGGAAATGATACTGCTCTGTGGGTCGTCACAGCTAATCCACTCAAAGCCCATCTGGTCCTGGTCATTATAGTACATGGCGTCATAATCATGGTATAATGCATTCAATGCCTTAACATAATTCTGGATACCCTTATGGCTTGCTGCATCCTCTCCCTCCATCAGGAACCAGTCAAGACTTCTCGCCTCGCTCCACTCCCGAAGCTGGGCAAACTCCTGACCCATAAACAACAGCTTCTTACCAGGATGTCCATACATAAATCCGTAAGCCGTCCGCAGGTTTGCAAACTTGTCGTCATGAAGTCCCGGCATTTTGTTAATCATGGAGCATTTCAGATGCACAACCTCATCATGGGAAATAACCAGTATGAAATTCTCAGAATACGCATACATCAGGCTAAAGGTCAGACGGTTGTGGTTAAACTGTCTGAAATACGGGTCCAGCTTCATATACTCCAGAAAATCATTCATCCAGCCCATATTCCACTTAAACATAAAGCCCAGTCCGTTCATTGCCACCGGTGCGGTCACACCCGCCCAGGAGGTAGACTCCTCTGCAATGACAAATACTCCCGGCACCTGTTCTTCCACAGTCTTATTCAGCTTCATCAACAGCTTGATGGCATCATAATTCTCATTGCCGCCGTCCTCATTTGGCAGCCAGTTCCCATCCTGCTTGCCATAATCCAGATATAACATGGAAGCCACTGCATCCACACGGAGGGCATCAATATGATACTCCCTTGCCCAGAACAGCGCATTTGCAATAAGGAAATTGGAAACCTCATTTCTTCCAAAATCAAATATATAAGTACCCCAGTCCGGATGCTCCCCTCTTCTGGAATCCGGATGTTCAAAAAGCGGCATGCCATCGAATTTTCCAAGACCATGGGCATCCCTCGGGA
Source organism: bacterium (assembly GCA_037301995.1). Classification (GTDB taxonomy): domain Bacteria; phylum Bacillota; class Clostridia; order Lachnospirales; family Lachnospiraceae; genus CAG-590. The sequence goes on from JAXVOW010000011.1 coordinate 9,467, forward strand.
AATGTGCCGGAACCCAGTCAAGAATTACACTGATACCATTCTTATGCATGTAATCCACAAAATACATGAAATCCTCCGGGTCTCCATACCGTCTGGTCGGTGCATAGTAATTTGTCACCTGATATCCCCAGGAACCGTCAAAGGGATACTCTGCAATACCCATTAACTCAATATGGGTATATCCCATCTCTTTTATATAGTCTGCCACCATCGGCGCAAGCTCTCTATAGGAAAAGAAACCGTTATCGTCATCCTCAACCCGCTTCTTCCATGAACCTAAATGCATCTCATAAATTGCCATAGGCTTTCTCATGGCATCCGTTCTTGTAATCTTCCCCCGTTTCTCCATCCACGCTGTATCCTTCCAGCGGTACTTCGTAATATCCTTCACCACATTGGCATTATCCGGACGGAACTGACAGCAGTTTCCAAAGGGGTCTGCCTTATAAATCTCTTCTCCGTAACGGGTCAGGATATTGAACTTATAAACCGCGTCCTCTCCCACGTCCGGAATAAACAGCTCATAAATTCCCGATGTCCCCATCAAATGCATTGGATGAAGCGCACCATCCCACATATTAAAATCACCCACAACGGATACTCTTCTCGCATGAGGTGCCCAGACTGCAAAATAGGTTCCGGATACACCGTCTATCTTCATTGGATGAGCACCAAGCTTCTTATAAATATCCCAGTGGTTTCCTTCTGAGAACAGGTAGACATCCATGCTTCCCAGCTGGCATTCAAAGCTGTATGGGTCAGCAGATACCACCGTAGAGCCATCCTGATAATTCGTCACTAACCGATACTTGCTGCCTGTAAATTTCTTCTTTGGAAGATAAAGTGCATAAAATCCTCTGTCATCCACCTTCTCCATGTCATACTCTGTCTTGCCTGTAGGTGCAATCACCTTGCAGCTGACAGAATGCGGCTTATAAGCGGTAATCATCTGACCTTCTCCATAATCATGGTTACCCAGCAGATGCTTCGGTGCATTGATTTTACCCTCCATCAACTCGTCATAGAGAATCCAGTTCATCCATTGCTCAATCTTTACGTTCATAAAAACCTCCCTAAATCTTCTTCACGAAAAATCAAGTATTTTGCTACTCAATAATCTGGCAATATCATACCACTTTTTGAAGTTTGTGTAAATGCAATCCGGCAAGTTTATAGACATTTGTCTATTGTTTTGTCTTCAGCAGATTATCAGTGATGGAACAGACGAATACCTGTAAACGCCATAACCATGTCATACTGGTCACAGCACGCAATTACAAGGTCATCACGGACAGAACCGCCTGGCTGCGCAATGTATTTTACACCGCTCTTACGGGCTCTCTCAATATTATCTGAAAACGGGAAAAATGCATCAGAGCCCAGTGTCACATCGGTATTCCCATCCAGCCATGCTCTCTTTTCTTCCCGGGTAAATACCTGCGGCTTTACCTTAAAACGCTTCTGCCATTCCCCCTCGCGGAGTACATCCTCATATTCATCTCCAATATAAACATCAATGGCGTTATCACGGTCTGCCCGGCCTAATCCGTCCACGAATTGAAGTCCTAAAACCTGTGGCGACTGGCGCAGATACCAGTTGTCCGCCTTCTGACCTGCCAGTCTGGTACAGTGGATACGGGACTGCTGTCCTGCACCGATACCGATGGCCTGTCCGCCCTTGACATAGCATACAGAATTGGACTGTGTATATTTCAATGTAATCAATGCAATCTTAATATCAATTAAGGCAGTTTCCGGAATATCCTTGTTCTTTGTCACAATATTGGATAACAAATCTGCGTCAATATTCAGCTCATTTCTGCCCTGTTCAAAGGTAATGCCATATACCTGCTTGCGCTCCAGCTCGGCAGGTACATAATCCGCATCAATCTGAATCACGTTATAGCCGCCCTTTTTCTTTGCCTTCAATAATTCCAAAGCCTCATCTGTATAGCCCGGAGCAATCACTCCGTCTGATACCTCTCTTTTAATCAGTCTGGCTGTATCCGCATCACAGACATCCGACAGGGCGATAAAATCACCGAAGGACGACATACGGTCAGCCCCTCTGGCTCTCGCATACGCGCAGGCAAGAGGTGACAGCTCCCCCAGGTCGTTTACCCAGTAAATCTTTGCCAGTGTATCATCCAGCGGAAGACCCACTGCCGCTCCGGCGGGAGATACATGCTTAAAGGAGGTTGCGGCAGGAAGCCCGGTAGCTTCCTTCAATTCCTTTACCAGCTGCCATCCGTTAAATGCATCCAGGAAATTGATATAGCCAGGCTTGCCATTTAAGACGGTTACCGGCAGCTCACTGCCATCCTCCATATATATTCTTGATGGTTTCTGATTTGGATTACATCCATACTTTAATTGAATCTCGTTCATTTTGTCCTCCTATCCTGTACCTTACTTCTAAATTATTGATTTTTATTTACAATTCTTGTCTCATACTCACCGGTTTCAATATCAATGAAACGCACAAACAGAGATACCTTGTTTTCTTCATTAAGGCTGTTCCATACCATATCGGTAAAGCTGTCTATATCACCGCTGATATCCACCCATTTCGGTTCCCCCTCAAAGCTTGGAAGAGGCTCTTCATTTCTTGCATAGGTGTGGATAAATCTTCCCTCTCCCGCCTTTGGATTGTCGTAAGAAAAGGTATAACGGCTGCAGGAATCCGCATCCCCGTTATTACTCTTTAAAATGGACATGGAATAGTCATACCGTCCATCTGCGATGTGCATCACGCCAGAAATACGCGGTGTAAAGTTGGGACCATCCGGCTCAAACTCTCTCTTTCTCAGTGCCTGCTCAAATGTCAGTTCCTCATCTAATCCGTCATAAATGGTATCTGTCTGGTCACCATTTGTGACAATTGTTCTATTTCCCAATACCCGGACCGGTGCATAAATAATCAGGCTTGGGTCCTCAAGCTTTGCCGGGTCAAAGGCCTGTGTGCGGATTCCCTCACCCTCTGTAACAAATACACGGTTGCGGCTATTTGCGCTTCTTCCCATAATAAAATAAGCAGTCACTGCTTTTTTACCATCCTGGGATGTTCCAATCACAATTCCCCTCCCCGGATAGGTATTATTTTTCAGCTCTGCCTCCAATGATATCCTTTTCATAATGGCATGTATCCTCCTTTGAATAAAAACTTAAAGATATCATACCGAAATTTTGACATGAATGCAAGACATTTCCTACATTCATGTGATATAATGAAGACAGTTTCACTTGCTTGCAAGGGTGAAACTGTCAAATGCTAATTATGAGCTATGCTCATAATGTAATGAACGCATTCGTATAACACATCCACGGGAGGTACAACATTGGAGCAGAAAAAAAATAACACCGGAACTTTTATTATAGAACTGAAGCCCCCTTACCGGGTGCTGGAATGTGATAAGCATTTTTTGGAAATGATGCAGCTTTCCGTCAAGGACCTAAAGGCGAAGATTCATGTATTAAACAATATCATTGACTCCGCTGATTATGAAGATTTAGAGGGTTCTCTGGTTTACCAGCTAAACCGTTCTAATTTCACAAGTGACCGCACTCATTTTATAAAGGGCAATGGAAAATCCTTTCAGGTTCTGATGAACGGACAGGCATTTTCTTTAAGGGATGGCAGGGAGGTGCTGCAGTGTACCTGTACCGATATTTCTTCCCTGGAAACTGCGGCTCTGATAACAGAACGGGCATTTTCTGATTTGGAAATATTTTCCCAGTCTGTACGGTGTGGTCTGAGTAAGCATATCTGTGACAATTCCCTGACCTTAATCTGGGCAAATGACTATTTTTACAAGCTTTTTGGTTATGACAAGAAGGAGTACGAGGAAGCATTCGGCGAATCATTGATTCCCATGATTTATGAAAAGGATTTGGCACTGGTGGTGAACAGCATAACCAACCTTGTGGAGGACCATGAGATTGATATCACCTTCCGCATCAAGCATAAAACCGAACCCTTCCGCTGGGTCAATTTGATTGCCGCCAGCTTAGAGCAGGACAATGACGGCGATTTCCCGGCAGCAAACTTTGTCTTAAATGATGTAACCAATCTAAAGGTTGCAGAGATGAAGGCAGAGCTGGAGGCAAAGAAATACGAGATTATTGCAGATATATCAGAGGAAATTCCCTTTGAATATGAGATTGAAACGGACACGATTACCTATGCCAAAAAATACGAAACCATTTTCGGAAGAAAAAGCATTTACCGGCATCCCTTAAGAAAATTTATTGATGCAGGTTACATATCTGACGACACCATAGACTGCTTTTCCGGCATTTTTGAGGCGGCAAAAAACGGCGAAGCCATTCACAGCACAGAATATAAGCTGCGAAACATGAAGGGTGATTACGAATGGCACTATTCCACATTTTCCCTGATTAAAAACGAAAATGGCGACCCTTTACGGGCTGTGGGAATCCTCCGGAATGTCCACACCCTGAAAAAAGAACAGGAGTCCCTGCTAAAGCGTGCCCAGACCGACTCCATGACCGGTCTTCTCAACAAGGCAACCACCGAAACCTTTGTCCGGGAGCATTTAAAGGAAATCCAGTCCGGCGCAAATGATATTGTAATGCTTATCGATATTGACGATTTTAAAAATGTCAATGACACCTTTGGACATCTGGTGGGAGACGAGGTCATTATTGATATCGCCCATGCCCTGATGCGTTTTACCTTTAATGACGGATTTGTGGGACGTATCGGCGGAGACGAATTTCTTGTATACCTGCCAAACATCCTAGATACCACCCTTGCCTGCGAAAAAGCGGAGAAATACGCCAATGAGCTGCGCCTGAAATACCCCGGCGGAAACGGCAAACCAAAGGTAACCCTGAGTATTGGTATTGCAGCCACCGATGTTCCAATTCCATACAGCGATTTAATGGAGCACGCTGACGCTGCAGTATATCAGGCAAAGCTCAATGGAAAAAACGGCTATGTTTTATATGATGACACCCTTGAGCGGTCAGAATACCACAATGAACGAAAGGATAATACCAGTAATTACAATGCTGTAATTATCAGTAACTCCATCAGTATATTAAGTGAGAATACCGACACCGCTTCCTGTATTCAGAAAGCCATCAATTATATCGGCAGCGCCATGAATATTGACCGTATTGCCCTCTGGGAATACCAGGATGACCGCAATTTTTTAAACAAAACCTTTGAATGGCAGTCTGCCAGCTATCCATATGCCGATGGCAATACGGAAAACCTCAGCTCCGTCCAATGGGAGGAGGTGGACACCCTGTCCATTACCGGAACCTACCATACTGCCAATGCGAAAGCCATCAAGCTGAATAATTTCGGAAAAGGAACCTTTGCAGGCGTTAACGAATTTATCCAGAGCAAATTCACCTATGCAGGCTGCACCATTGGCTACATCGGTTACTTCAACTACTCCGATGACGAGGTGTGGTCCACTGAAACTATAGAAACCTACAACCTGTTTACCAAAGCACTGAACGGATACATACAGAGAAAATATCTGGAAGAAAAGGGCTGATTTGTCAGGCAGTCTCCTCAAACTGGGAATTGTACAGCTCTGCATAGAAGCCTCCCCTGCTCATCAATTCCTCGTGATTACCCTGCTCGATTATATCGCCTTCCTTCATGACGAGAATCAAATCTGCGTCACGGATGGTGGAAAGCCGGTGTGCAATAATAAAGCTGGTACGCCCCTTCATCAGGTTGTCCATGGCCTTCTGGATTCGGACTTCTGTTCTGGTATCCACAGAAGAGGTTGCCTCATCCAGAATCAGAAGCTTTTTGTTGGCGAGAATGGCTCTCGCAATGGTAAGCAGCTGTTTCTGTCCCTGGGACACATTTGTCGCCTCTTCATTTAACTCCATCTCGTAGCCCCCAGGCAGGGTCTGGATAAAATGATGGGCATGGGCCGCCTTTGCAGCCGCAATAACCTCCTCATCCGTGGCATCCAGACGTCCGTACCGGATATTTTCCATAATCGTGCCCTTAAAAAGCCATGTATCCTGTAAAACCATTCCAAAGGAGTTACGGATTTCACTCTTATCAAACTCCTTCACATTAATACCATCTATAAAGATATCACCGGAATTCAAATCATAAAACCGCATCAACAATTTCACAAGGGTTGTTTTTCCTGCGCCTGTAGGACCCACAATGGCAATCTTCTGTCCCTCTTTTACCCTGGCAGAAAAATCCTTTAAAATAATCTTGTCTGGATAATAGCCAAAGCATACATGGGAAAATGTGATATTTCCTTTTATATCTTCCATGTTCTTATCCGTATGGTGAACCGCTTCCATAACCTCTTCTTCCTCACCCAGGAAGGTAAAGACTCTCTCTGCAGCTGCCATAGTGGACTGCAGCATATTGGAAACCTGTGCTACCTGCTGGATTGGCTGGGTAAACTGCTTTACATACTGGATAAAGGACTGGATATATCCCACCTCAATTGTGCCTTTAATACTCAGGTATCCTCCTAAAATTACAACTCCCACATAGCCGAGATTTCCCACAAAGGTCATCACTGGCTGTGCCAGACCGGAAATAAACTGGGATTTCCATGCGGAATTATACAGCTGGTCATTTGTCTGATTAAACTCATCTAACACCATTTCTTCTCTTGTGAAAAGCTTTACAACATTATGCCCGCCAAAATTTTCCTCAATCTGTCCATTCACATCTCCCAGATAATTTTGCTGTGCCACAAAATATTTCTGGGAATGCTTTACAATTAACATAATTCCCACTGCCGATAACGGCAACAGCAGCAGCGCTACCAAGGTCATCAACGGTGAAATGCTGAGCATCATAATTAATATACCAATCAGTGTGGCTATGGAGGAAATCAGCTGGGTAACCGACTGGTTCAAGCCCTGGGTCAGCGTATCCACATCATTGGTAATACGGGATAAAACATCTCCAAAGCTGTGTTTATCGTAATAATTCATTGGCAGACGGTTGATTTTTTCAGAAATTTCCTTTCTCATCCGGAATGCGATTTTCTGTACAATCCCACTCATGACAAAGCCCTGTACATATCCCATCAGCATGGATGCAAGATAAATCCCCACCAATGTCAGCACAATCTGCCCGATTTTTGTAAAATCAATTCCGTCTCCACCCTGCAGCTTACTCACCAGACCGTTAAAAATCTCTGTGGTGGCTTTTCCTAGCACCTTTGGTCCCACAATGCTGAATACGGTAGAACCAATAGTAAAAATGGCGACTACAATCAAAGCTGCATGATATTTGGAAATATAGGAAACCAGCTTTTTTAAGGTTCCCTTAAAGTCCTTTGCCTTTTCTGCGGGAGCTCCCAGTCCATTACCCGGTCCTCTCCGCTTCGGCTGCCTTTTTGTCTTAAATCTCTCATCTGCCATACAAGCACCCCATTCCTAATAAAGAAAATATTTGTTCCATTAACCTCATAAGCTTCTCACCTCATTGAATCCAAATCATTCTGGGACAACTGGGAGGCTGCAATCTGCTGGTAAACCTCATTATCTGCCATCAGTTCCTCATGCGTACCCTGACCTGCTATTTCGCCATCCTCCAGCACCAGTATTTTATCTGCATGCAAAATGGTGCTGATTCTCTGGGCAACAATAATCACTGTGGAATTTCCCACCTTTTCATTTAACGCTCTTCTGAGAGCTACATCTGTTTTATAATCAAGAGCGGAAAAGCTGTCATCAAACACATAAATCTTTGGCTTCTTTGCAATAGCTCTGGCAATGGCAAGCCTCTGCTTCTGCCCGCCAGACACGTTATTACCACCCTGGGCAACCTCGGATTCATATTTCTTTGGCTTTTCATCAATAAACTCTACTGCCTGGGCAATGGCAGCCGCATCCCTGACCTCTTCCTCTGTGGCGTCCACATTGCCAAACCGGATATTGGATGCAATGGTACCGGAAAACAGGACTCCCTTTTGGGGAACAAAGCCTATCATTTTCCGCAAATCCTTCATTCTCATATCCCGGATATCCACATCATCAATGGTAATACTTCCCTCCGACACATCAAACAGCCGCGGAATCAGGTTTACCAGCGTGGATTTACCACAACCAGTACTTCCAATAATCGCCGTAGTCTCTCCTGCACGGGCAGTAAAATTCAGATTCTTCAGTGCATACTCCTTTGCATTCGGATACCCGAAGGACACATTGGAAAATGTCACATTGCCCTTACTGTCTGCCGGCAGCTGCTTTGTCTCTTCCTTATCCACAATCAGGGTTTCCGAATTAAGCACCTCGTCAATACGGTCTGCTGCCACAGCTGCCCTCGGAAGCATAATGGACACCATGGAAATCATGAGAAAGCTCATGACAATATGCATGGCATAGGTTAAAAATGCCATCATCTCGCCCACCTGGATAGCTCCCGTATCAATTTTATGCGCTCCCACCCAGACTATCAATACACTGACGCCGTTCATGACAAACATCATGGTTGGCATCATAAGCGCCATGGTTCTGGAGGTAAACAGCTGGGTCTTCATCAGCCTTGTACTGGCATCGTCAAATCGTTTTTCTTCATGCTTCTCTCTTCCAAATGCACGAATTACGGAAAGTCCTGTTAAGATTTCTCTGGATACCAGATTCAGTCCATCCACTAATTTCTGCATAATCTGGAATTTCGGCATGGCAACTACCATCAATACAATAATAATCATAAATACTGCCAGCACCGCCAGTACAATTACCCACACCATGGAGGTAGTGGTATTCATTACCTTAAAAATTGCTCCAACTCCCATAATCGGTGCAAATAATACGATGCGGAATGTCATGGTCAGAACCATCTGAATCTGCTGCACATCATTTGTACACCTTGTAATCAGTGACGAAGTGGAAAACTGGTTCATCTCCGCATTGGAAAATCCCACAACCTTATGAAACAGCCTGCCTCTGACATCCTTTGCAGTATATGCGGCAAGTCTGGAGGACAGTAAGCCCACCAGTATGCTCACCAGCATTATCAGCACTGCAAATCCCAGCATCTTAAGCCCCATACTCTTTAAATAATCCATCTGATAATCATCCATATCCATCCCGATATGCTCATACTCTGCTGTCACAAACTGGATTCCCATGGCTTCCGCCATATAATCCGGATATTCCGCCATTTTCTCCCGGAAAGTGGAGATCAGCTGTGCCCATTGTTCTTCAGGCATCATTTCTATAGCCTCCAGAATATCCATATCCTGCATTGCTCCTGCTGTGCCTCCTGCCGCTGCAAGCATCTGCTGCTGCACTGCCTGCGCCTCTTCACTGTCCGCTGTGAACAGATACAGCATCAGCTCCGGAACCAGCATACTATCCTCTAAATTCTCATATTCCTCCTCTTCGAGACTTTTTAAATCCACCTCGTAGATATCTTTATCCTTCCAATAGGCATTCTCTACCACAGACAATTCTTCCTCTGTCAGAAATAATGAAAGCGTTTCAAATGTATCCTCCGACAATTTCTCTGGAATTGGATACTTCACTCCCTTATTCTGAATACCCACATCTACAATATCAGAAGTATACTCTGGCAATGTCAGTTCACAATATACCTGCACAAATAACAATGCCAGAATAACCAACATAATATACCAGAGCTTTTTTGCATATTTCAGTACCTTAAACATATTAGGTGCCCCTTTCTATATATATCTCATTAGTCATTTGCGAAACGCTGATTTTGCATAACTATGCTTTTTAAGATATGGCGTTTCGCAATTGCCTGTATATCTCATAACTAAGAGATGCTTATTTTTTTATAGCTGTCTCCTGCTGTTCATTTATCACCTCATCCATAATCTCAAATACCCGGTTTGCCAGCACCAGCAGCTGTGTCATATCTTCCCTGCCCATACGCTTCACCAGCTCCTGAATCCATGCACACTTCTTTTTCTTTTCCTGCTCGCAGATAACCTTTCCCTTCTCCGTTAATGTAATATACACGTTTCTTCTGTCTGTTTTGGAAACATGCCTCTCAATCAGTTCCTTTTTTTCCAGTATACTAATTTTTTTAGAAGCCGCAGACATAGACATACCGGTTACCCTGATAATCTCTCCAAGAGTAATTCCCTGCTCCTCTTTCTTCCTGTTCACCGGCTTTTTTTCACCGGCAGAAAATTCGTTTTCCAATTCCTCACCTGAAAGAAGCTTTCCATTTTTCATATCCAGCATGGCAGAAATACCAATCAACATAAAAAATTCAACATTGGCTAAATCTCCATCCCCTCTGAATTTAGGCTGTGCCTGATGAAACCTGTATAATATTTTATATACCTCTCTCTCTAACTCATCCATTCTATCAATCCCCATTCATTCCATTTCTATAGAGCTGTCTCTTTTTGCTTGCCGGGAAGCAAAATAGTTTCCCTGGGCAACTATTTATTATATGCAAATGAGAAATTTTGTCAACTCGTATATACTATTTATTTTTTGAAGAAAGTGTGAACACTTATACAGCAAAAAAACCAGAATTTATATAAAAACAAGCGCACACTTATCTTTGTATAAATTCTGGTTTTTCCATATAAACTGCTATTATGTTTTATGTATACTTATAGATGACTTTCTTTTTATTCCTCTTTTCCTTATAAAGGTCCTCATCTGCCGCATTTAAAATATGGTCAAGGTTGGAATCCTCTCCAATCACAAATTCACAGGTTCCCACACTCACATTAACATAATACGGCTTATCATTATCATTCATTTTTTCAAGAATACTGTGGACACGCTCCTTCAATGTCCTTTCAAAATTATCATGGCTGACAATGGCAAAGGCTGCAAACTCATCACCGCCCATTCTTGCCACCACATCCGACTGGCGGAAGGATTCTGTAAGGGCATGGGCAATGGTTTTCAGGGAATAGTCTCCCTCATCATGGCCAAACTCATCATTGACAATCTTTAAATTATCCATATCTGCATAGACAGCAACCGCCTTCCTGCCATAATTGTTCTTATCGTCCATAATCTTCTTAACCGTGTCAAGAAAACCTCTTCTGTTTGCAATGCCGGTTAACGGGTCCTGATGGCTCATGGCATCCAGAACTCTATTACTCTCCTCCATTTTGGCAAGATTTTTCTCCAGCTCCTGCTTAATTGCATTCTGCTTTTTCATAATCTCTATTACTTCAATAGAAACGCTGACCTGACAGGCAATCTGGGAAGCATACCTGAAATTTTCCAATTCGGATTCCGTCAGTATAATGCCGTACTGTTCCTCCCCGGAGAATAACGGCATAACCAGCATGTCGCAACGGCGGTCCTTCGGCATAATCTCAGAAGAAAAGACGGATTGCAGTGGAAGCTCCCTCTCCTTACCGTCAAACAAGTGAACCTCTTCCTTATTATGGTATGCCTTTATATATAAGGTATCCGGCTGCTGCCATTTGTTCCCGCTGGTATGAGTAAACGCCTTTCCATAAGTAAAGATATAGCCTGACGCAAAACCCATGCTCTGAAACTTACTGATGACAGAACCATATTTCTTCTGCTCCGAGGTGGAAAACTGCAGCATATCTCTGGTTATATTGGTGAGAACAATTTCAAAAATCTTCACCTTTTCATCAGACACCATTTTCTGTTTGGTAACAGCTGTTATAAGCTTCTGGTTTACTGTGGACATTGTCTCCAGCAGGCGCAGCCGCTCTGCTTCGTCCTTTATCTGTTTGCTGACATAGCCATATAACATGTAATTGACAGCAAAAAACATATTCAAATCAATATATTCATCCTTATAAACCTGGCTGAATTTGATATATTGTCTGACAAATTCCTTTTCATCCAGATACAACGTACCATTCTCATCCACAAGATGAAGATAATACTCAAAATATTCATCCAGCAGCTTTTTCATAAGTAAAGTCTGGCTGTTTTCAAAAAAATTGTTAAAATATCTGTTAAACGTATTATTTGATAACTGCTTTATAAATTCATCATCAAACCGTCCAATCTCATAGTTATCTTCCTGCTGAAGTCCCTGTAAATCATTACAGCCGCAAGAATCCCGGACAACCAGCCGGGATTTTACATATCTACGAATATTCTCTCCGGCAATAATATTCCGGCATTCCAAAACCGCCAGATATGCCATTTCCTTCGTGTCTGCCTTAACACTGGTCAGATGAGGCTCCAGCAGCATTGCTGTGGGACTGTCATCAAATCCTGTTATAAAAATATCCTTTCCAGGCTCAAGCTTCATCTTTCTCATTGCATTATATGCACCGGACGCCATCTGGTCATTGGCACAGACAATCGCTTCAACATCCGGATGTCTGGTAATTAAATCTTCTACAATCTCCTCTGAAAACTGAGAGAAATTTCCATATACAATCCAGTCCTCAGAAGCATCAAGACCTTTGCTCTGCATGGTTTCCTTAAAAACCTCTAACCGTTCAATAGCGTCTAAGCTGGTCATGGGACCGCTGACAAAGCCTATTTTTGTACAGTGATGGCAATCAATCAGATGACAGACTGCCTGATTAAGCCCCGCCCTGTTATCCACTAAAATACTGGAATAGCCCTCTTCTTCACCTGCCAGTAAAATTACCGGGATATCTCCCATCTGCTCTAAAAATTCTTTCTTGCGTTTTGCATCTAAAAATGATGTAATCGTACCATATTCAATTATAATTGCATCAATTGATTGGAAATCTACACACGAAAACAGGGTATTATACTGATACCGGTAACAATTTGCATCAATATCGTCATACCGTGCATCAATAATACCTGCTGGCAGAATAAAGAGATTCGCATCTATTTCTTTTGCCCCCATTAATGCTCCCTCACACACAGCATAGGAAAATTCATTCTCAATCATAGCAACAAACAATGCAATATTCTTTCGTTTTTTCATTGTACCCATCTCCAACTGGTTACGCTATCCCCATTTCATCGCATCTATTCTAATATGAATCTACAATTAAATCTAATATATAATAGAATATTGATAAATTCAAGTGAATTTTTGTTTAGTCTTATTTTGTCTCCATTTCCCCCCCTAAATGGGGTTTTGAGCAAAAAAGACCTGCATTATCACAAACAGGATAACACAGATCTTTATATAGCATCCCGAAAAAATTCAGGAAGCGCTGATTTGGAAATTTTGAATCATTTGCCGGATGAGGGGATATAATACCTCCTTAAGCTCCTTAAGCTCCACCGGCTGCTTGTAAAGAATTACATTATGGGCTGTGGAATTGACAAGCTCCACAATCATAAAAATCAGCATTTCCGGATTGCGGAATCTCTTATCGGTCTCTTTAAACAGTTCTTCCATAAAATCCTCTGCACTCAGCCCTTTTTCAATGGACATATTGGCAATCGCGTGCCGGAATATCCCCCAGCTTAGGTTCTTGGAAATAAAACGCAGCAGCACCTTGTTTTCATTGAGCTGGTTTAAAATATTATCCACCATAAAGATAATCTTTTCCTCAAAATCAGCCACATCACTCTCCTGCAGCGCAATCTGCGCTTTTTCAAAAATCTGCGCCGCCTTTTTACGAATCAGATAATCCCGTACCTCATACTTATCCTTAAAGTACAAATAAAAGGTACCCTTGGCAAGCTCCGCCTTTTTCATAATGTCTGAAACGGAGGTATCATTAATTCCATTCTGGATAAACAATGCAAACGCAGAATTCACAATCGCATCTTTTTTCCGCTTTTTGTTGTCTTCTAACTTACCCATATATTTACCCCCTTTATCCAAAATATAGCACATCTGTAATGATTTTGTCTATCCGTAAATCAATCCTTGTCAGCTGAAATCTCTTCTGTTTGGAAGATGAATTTTACCTTTCCCTCCATACCGTCAGCAATTCCGGAAAAGGTCTTATAATCATCTGCACCTGCCGTCAGAGACCGGAACCGCTCAATAACATTCTTGATATTATCATTGTATTCCTTTTGAAGCCTGCCGGTCCCCTCATTCTTAAACTGGTTCATGCCATCTAATAAATCAACCGAACCGCTTTGCAGCTTATCTACGCCATCACTGACATCCTTGGTTGCTCCATTTAACTTGTCTGCACCCTTACTTAATGTGCCTGCGCCCTTAGACAGCTGTTTTGCGGAGGAGGTAAGTGTTTTTGTGCTCTGGTTTAAGGTACCGATTCCCGTTGTCAGGTCTCCGCCCTTTGCCGCTAAGTCACTGGCGCCCTTTAACAAATCTGCATTATTTTCACTCAATGCCTTCACTCCTGCATATAATGCCGGAACGCCTTCTTTCTCATCATTTAATTTCCGGATGCCTGCATCAAACTGACCAGACGCACTTGTCAGGGCATTGCCGGAGCTAATC
>JAXVOW010000012.1:0-5609 GCA_037301995.1 bacterium
CAAGGAGCTTCCAACTGTCGATTATATTCTGGTGCCAATCGGTGGCGGTGGACTGGCAACCGGGGTATCCACTCTGTCCAAAATGCTGAATCCCCATATCAAGGTAATCGGCGTGGAGCCTGCCGGAGCGGCATGCATGAGAGAGTCTCTGAAAAACGGCAAGGTTACCACTTTACCGGTTGTGGACACCATTGCAGACGGTACAGCTGTTAAAACGCCTGGAAGCAACATTTTCCCATATATCCAGGAAAATATCGACGAAATTATTACAGTGGACGACAGCGAATTGATTGTGGCATTTCTAGATATGCTGGAAAACCATAAGATGTTAGTGGAAAATTCCGGTCTGCTGACAGTGGCAGCGGTAAAGAATCTGCCATTTAAGGATAAAAAGGTGGTCAGCATCTTAAGCGGCGGTAATATGGATGTGATTACCTTTGCATCCGTTGTCCAGCACGGACTGATTGCAAGAAGCCGAATCTTTACAGTTTCCGTACTGCTGCCGGATAAGCCGGGGGAGCTTATGAATGTCAGCTCCATTATTGCGGAATTACAGGGAAATATTATTAAGCTGGAGCACAACCAGTTTGTAAACCTGAACCGGAATGCGGCGGTAGAGCTGATTATAACCATGGAAGCGTTTGGACCGGAGCACAAGGAACAGATTATTCATGTTTTGGCAGAGAAGGGATACAGACCAATTGAAAAGAATCCAAAAAGTATCTATTAATGACAATTTAATAGTGGAATGTGGGGAGGGCGAATCTATTTATCAGGTATTAATGGATAGTGGATTCGCTTTCCTTGGTAATTGCGGCGGAAAGGGCATCTGTAAAAAATGCTTTGTGGATGTCCAAAAACAGACTCCATCCGTGAAAAAAGCCTCTGTCCCGGAACGTGTGCTGGCCTGTGAGTATAAAATACAGGGCGATATTTCCGTATATACCGGAAACCTGTGGCAGGGTGACGGCGACCATGAAAATACAGATGCCGGCAGATTTCCGGAAGGGCAGAGAATGGCGAAACACAAAAATATTGGTGTGGCGGTTGACTTAGGCTCCACCACCATAGCCGTAAGCTGTATGGATTTGGACAGCACAGAGGAAATTACGGCATTTTCCTTTTCCAATCCCCAATATGCCTATGGCGCAGATGTGATTTCCCGAATCCGGTTCTGTATGGAAAAAAAGGACAATCTTTTGCTGCTGGAACAGCTGGTAAAACAGACGCTGCGAAAGCAGTTAAAGAAAAATCTCGGAATGCTGTATCCGTGTATACGGAGAATTGTGTATAGCGGTAATACCACAATGCTGCATATCCTCCGGGGTTTTCCGGTGGAGGGGCTGTCAAAAGCCCCATTTACTCCCGTCAGCACAGACTATAGGGAAGGAGAAGAGAATGGTATGGAAGTGATATTTTCCCCGGGACTTTCCGCCTTTGTGGGTGCTGATATCCTGACCGGAGTGCAGGCTCTCAAAATGGGAAAAGAGCAGAAATTTGATTTGCTGGTTGATTTGGGGACAAACGGCGAACTATTTCTGTTAAACAAGGACTGTGGGTATGCTGCGGCAACCGCCTGCGGACCGGTGTTTGATTCAGCCGTGTCAGGAGCGGTATACGGAAGCGAGAGTATTAAGGCAATTGCAAATTGTGTGAAAAGGCGGCTCATAGATGCTTCGGGGAAAATTGCACAGCCCTATTTTAGCCGTGGAATAGAAATTGACAGGAATTTTGTTATCAGACAGGAAAATATAAGAGATTTCCAGCTTGCAAAGGGCGCAATTTTTGCAGGAATACAGTGTCTTATAAGAAAAGCCGGTATCACCGCTGCCCGAGTAGAAAATGTGTATATCAGCGGCGGACTTGGCTTTTACATGGATATCCGGGATGCCTTCACTGTAAAAATGCTGCCAAAGGAATTTACCGGCAAAATCAGCATAAGCGGTAATTCTTCTTTAGAGGGTGCAAAAAAGCTTCTGACGGCAGACCCAAAAAGGAGACAGGAAATCCTTTCTGAATACCAGTCCATAAAAAAACGTACCATAAGCTTTGAGCTTGCAGACCTTGAAACATTTCAGGACACCTTTATGAAGTCGCTGGATTTCTGATAACCTGAAGTAAAACCGAAAGGAGTTTTTCTATGAATATACCAAGACAGTTTTATGGAATTAATTATATATCAAAACTTTTCAGTAATTTTCAGGACACAGATTTGTCTGAATATCCAAAACTGGAATTTCATGAAATAGAGGATATAATGGAAGTTCCTTTAGAGAAGAAAGATACATTTTCTCTTGGGATAAATGCAGAGCGACTGTCTAATCTTATAAGGAAACTTGTGTCTGACAGACTTTGCGCCCTTGATGGTTTTGCTGTCGCAAGAGGCGAGAATATCATTTTGTCTGGTTATCGTCCACCCTACAGCGCAGAAATCCCGCATATTACAAATTCTACCTGTAAAACGGTAGTCGCAATCGGAATTATGTTTGCATTGTCCGAAGGCTTATTAACGGAGGATGATACGGTTTTATCCTTTTTCCCAGAGTATGAAACCATGCTGACACCGAAATATGTGAAACAGATAACGGTAAAGCATCTGCTTACCATGACTTCGGGAACAAAGTGCAACGAAACCACATCCGTTGTAGAAACAAACTGGGTGAAGGCATTTTTACTGACAGACTGCCAGGATGAACCAGGAACCCGGTTTGTATATAATAGCATGAATACGTATATGTTATCAGCCATTCTTACAAAGGCTGCCGGAAAGAGTGTGACAGAATACTTAAAGAAACGATTCTTTTCCCCACTGGGAATAAACCATATTAAATGGGAGCTGTGTCCTATGGGAATTGAGCGGGGCGGCTGGGGACTTCACATTTCTCTGGAGGGGATGCTGAAAATCGGTATATTTCTCGCAAATGATGGGGCATTTCACGGAAAACAGCTGATTCCGCCATCCTATATCCGCAGGATGAAGGACAGCAATATACCGCAGGATGCGGATGCCCTTGCCACTGGTTATGGTTACCAGCTCTGGCATTTGCCGGAGGGACTCTATATGCTGAGTGGAATGTATGGACAGCATGTCATCATTGATGAAAAGTACAAGCTGGTAGTGGCAACCAATGCCCACAGTGATAAAATGTTTCCGGACTCCGTGCTGGTCAAAAGCATCATAGAGTGTATGACGGATAACAGACTGTATGAACCGGAATTAAGGATAAAGGAGCTGACTGCATATCGTAAGCTGATGCAGGAATTTCAGGCATTTCGCAAGGGCTGGCGGCTGCCGGGAAAAGCAAAGGAAGCACCCTTTATGCTATATTCCCTGAAACAGAAAAAACGGATGGAGCTGGAAACGGAACGGCTGAAGACTGCATTTTCACATTTTGACGGAAAACGGCTGCATATCGACCAGGCGGCGATTAAATTGTTTCCGTATATGCTTCAGGGAATGTATCAGTGTCCGCCTTTTGTGGTTACCGACATCGCCTTCCGGAAGGAAGAGGATTTTATCAGGCTGTGTTTTTATAAAGAGCGGAATAAAAAGGACACAAGGAAACGGGAGCGCATTATTATGGAGGCAGGTTACTGTAAGTACCGCCACCAGACCATAACAATCGGACAGGATAAAAAGGAGCTTGCCGTCAAAGCATATCCGGCAACGGATGAGGACGGACATTTTGTTATTATGCTGGACATTGTATTTCCGGCAGCAGGCTTCAGCCGGTTGATTAAATTTTTCCTTTTAGGGGACCGCATTGGAATCGAGTGCCAGGAGTATCCTGACATGCGGGCAATCGTGGAACAGGTAATTTACGGAGATGCGGTTATTGCAGGAAATACCATTGATTTAACCAATAAATTACCGGAAAGCATACGGGTATTTGTAGAGCACAAGGTAGAGCCCCGGGTTAACGCTTATTTTGCCGGGGACAGCAAAAAATAAAAACGTAAGCAGGACGTGAGACGGGATTGGCTATTGAAACAATAATCCAACGTATGTTATAATACTTTCGTTTGAGTAAACGTAAGAGAATATGTATGGCAGCTTCCATACGGGATACAGGAGATACAGAAAATGAGACTTTGCAGTTTATACAGCGGAAGCAGTGGTAATTCCATATATGTGGGTTCCGATAACACTCATATATTGATTGACGCGGGGGTCAGTGCAAAAAAGATAACCGAGGGGCTTCACAATCTTTCCATCAAGCCGGAAGAGCTGGATGCCATTCTGATTACCCATGAACATTCTGACCACATTGCAGGGCTCGGTGTTTTTCTCCGCAAATATGGAATTCCGGTCTATGGCACCAGCAGGACCTTAGAAGCGGTGAGTCAGTATAAGAACCTGGGTAAGGTGGATTACAGTCTGTTTCATGGCATTGAACCGGAGGAAAGCTTTCAGATTGAAGATTTGTGGGTGAAGCCGGTCAGTATCTGGCATGATGCGGCAGACCCTGTGTGCTATACACTGACAGACGACAATAAGAAGGTCTCTGTCGCAACGGATTTAGGTGATTTTGATGAACACATTGTAGATGCCCTGTCCGGGGCAGATGCCATGCTGATTGAGGCAAATCATGACATCCGTATGCTGGAGGTGGGACCCTATCCCTATCCACTAAAGCAGCGTATTTTAGGCAAGAGAGGACATTTATCCAACGAGCGGGGCGGACAGCTTGTAAGAGCCCTTTTAAATGACCATATAAAAGGAATTTATCTGGGGCATTTGAGCAAGGAAAACAACTATCCGGAGCTCGCCTTCGAGGCAGTAAAAGCAGAGCTTTTTGGCAACGCTTATAGCAATGATTACAGGGATTTTAATATAACTGTGGCAAGCAGAGAGCAGTGCTCCACATTGATAGAATGCTGACGTCTGCCAGAAACCATGGATTAGAAATATATCATAGTGAATATAAATATATGATAGTGAGAAACCAGAGGAAAAAGGAGTATAGGATTATGAAAAAAACAGTAATTTCAGTAGTAGGAAAAGACAAAGTAGGTATTATTTTTAATGTGTGCAAATATCTTGCAGGCAACCAGATTAATATTCTGGATATTGCACAGACCATCGTTGAGGATTGGTTTAACATGATTATGATTGTAAATATTCAGGATTCCAATAAGAATTTCGCAACCATTGCTTCCGAGCTTAAGCAGATTGGGGATGAGATTGGTGTCAACATTACCCTGCAGCAGGAAGAAATCTTTGACATGATGCATAGATTGTAGAGTTTCGCAATCAGCCAAGTAATAAATGAAATATAAGAGGATAAAAATATGATTAATATTAATGAAGTAATGGAAACCAACGCAATGATTCATGAAGAAAATCTGGATGTCCGCACGATTACCATGGGAATTTCCCTGCTGGACTGCATTTCAGAGGATTTAAAGACTACCTGTGCTAAGGTATATGAGAAAATTACCACCTCTGCGAAGGATTTGGTTAAGGTTGGTAAGGAGCTGGAGATGGAATTTGGTATTCCCATCGTAAATAAGAGAATTTCCCTGACTCCCATTGCAATGGTAGGAAGCGCCTGCTGTAAGTCCAGTGCAGATTATGTCGAGATTGCCAAAACCCTTGATGATGCGGC
>JAXVOW010000013.1:0-14288 GCA_037301995.1 bacterium
ATCCAGGGACCATTTGCCGTACACATCAAGGAAATCCACGGTGATTACAATAATGTTGTGGGACTGCCAATTGCCAAGCTTTACCAGACACTTCGAGGATAAATACGCCTTTATGCCTCCGAATCCTCTGAAAGATATTGCCGGATGGCCGCCTCCACCCTTTCCACCTGTTCCTTTAACTCCCGGGCGGACATGACAACACAGTTCTGCCCTCTTGTAATCAGCTGGATAAGACCATCTGAGGTGGCAACCGTCACATGGTAATCTCTGGCTATTTTATGGGTGAGCTTCTCAATATAGGAATCTGCCGTTTCCGCTTCTTTTGTATAGACTACATGGATATTGTGATAATCAAACATTTCACCCAGATTCCCTTTTACCTTGTATGCATCAAATACCACAATCAGCTCACACTTGACAAATGCCTGGTAATTTGACAGAACATCTAACAGCTTCATCCTCGCCCCTTCTAAATTATCTTCAATCAGGCATTTCAATTCATCCCATGCATGAACGATATTATAACCATCCACAATCAGATATTTTTCCTGAAAACGGGGTTTGGACTGTCCCTTATACACCGTAACCTGCTGCTGCCTTGGCTTCCTGTAGTAGTGCTTTGAAGCGCGCTCGTTGGCATGAAATGTACGCTTCAATATTTCCTCAATCTGTTCCTCATCAATGGAATAATCAAACAGTCCTGCCCTCCGGCGCTCCAGCTCATTCTCCTGCTCATAGGGTATCTGCCTGTCCGCCTTAGAAAATACGCTCTCCACATGCATATAATCCGAAACCTGATTCCACGGCACAATAAATCCTGCCCCATGGGAACAAAATACAGAGGAGGATGGATTGTCAGTGTCCTGTTCCGGCTGGTAACCCACTGCGGCTATCACCTCCTCCGCATTGTGACAGCGTCCATATCCCTCCAGGGTACAAAACAGTGTCCCTCTCCCCTTCGTATAGGAATTTACCGCAACCTGGTAATCACGCATAGCCGCCACCGGCACGCTTCCGCAAAGTACCGCCTGCTCTCCCTCCAGAACCGGCGGTTCAAAGCTGCCGTACATATTTTCAATATCCGTCATCGCCCTTCCGATGGATTCTGTGGGAACCTGCAGCCGGAATGCATAATAGGGCTCTAACAATACCGACTGGGCCTGCATAAGTCCCTGTCTGACTGCCCGGTAGGTTGCCTGCCTGAAATCTCCCCCCTCTGTATGCTTCGCATGGGCTTTTCCTGCCACCACTGTAATCCGCATATCCGTAAGCGCAGAGCCGGTGAGGACGCCGACATGCTCCCTCTCCTCCAGATGTGCCAGAATCAGCCTCTGCCAGTTCTTATCCAGAACATCCTCGCTGCAGTCCGCAAGAAACTGCATACCACTACCGGGTTCTCCCGGCTCCAACAGCAGGTGTACCTCTGCATAATGCCGCAAAGGCTCAAAATGTCCCACACCCTCTACTGTATTGGTAATGGTTTCCTTGTATATAATATTTCCTGTTCCAAAGCCCACTTCCACTCCAAAGCGTTCCGCAACAAGCTTTTTTACCACCTCAATCTGCACTTCTCCCATCAGCTTAACCTGTATGGAACGGGTTTCCTCCTGCCACAAAATATGAAGCTCCGGCTCTTCCTCCTCCAGCTGGCGGAGCAGCGGAAGCAGCACCGCCGCATCCACATCCTCCGGGAGTTCAACCGAATAGGTAAGCACCGGTTCTAATACCGGAATATCCGCTCCCTTCTCCATGCCAATGCCTTCACCGGGACGGGTATAGGTAAGTCCCGTCACTGCACACACCATTCCCGGAAGGGCTTCCTTTACCGCTTCATACCTTTCCCCGGAATAAATGCGAATCTGGTTGACCTTTTCCTCCCATTTTTCCATATGCTCAGAAGCAGCATTCTCAGTCTGGTATTCCTGCAGGCTGTTCTGCATTGTCCCCGACAGGCTGTCCTTCACCCTCAGACAGCCTCCTGTTATTTTCATATAGGTTAAACGGTTTCCCTGACTGTCTCTGGCTATTTTAAATATTCTTGCCCCAAATTCCTGCTCTGCCTTCTTTTCCTGCATATATTCAAGCATGGCTTTTAAAAAGACATCCACGCCATCTAACTTTAATGCCGAACCGAAATAACAGGGAAATATCTTCCTTTGCAGAATCATATCTGAAATAATATCCCCTGTAACTGCATTTCCCTCCAGATAACGCTCTATCAGGGCTTCATCACAGACAGCCACCTGCTCCTCCAGCAAAGTCCTGTCTGAATTTGTAAAATCAATACAGCCCTCTCCAAATTCACTGCGGATATCCTGTATCAGTTTTTCCTTGTCCGTTCCCGGCTGGTCCATTTTATTGATAAACAAAAAAACAGGAATCCCATATCTCTCCAGCAGCCTCCACAACGTGAGAGTATGTCCCTGAACACCGTCTGCCCCACTGATAACCAAAACTGCATAGTCCATCACCCAGAGCGTCCGCTCCATCTCTGCAGAAAAATCCACATGCCCCGGTGTATCCAGCAGCGTAATAACCGTATCGCCACACTCTATAACTGCCTGCTTTGAAAAAATGGTAATTCCCCGGCTCCGCTCTAATTCTTCTGTATCTAAAAAGGCATCTCGGTTGTCCACCCTTCCCAGCTTCTTAATCATTCCGCTTTCAAAAAGCATGCTTTCCGATAAGGTTGTTTTTCCCGCATCCACATGGGCAAGAATGCCGAGGCAGATGCGTTTTTTTGATTTATTTGTTTCTTGTTCTTTATATTTTGAGGTATCTCCCATAGAAAATGCCCCTTTCTGCTATTAGGAAAAAATCATCTGTCATATTTTCGGATTAACCCAATCCCCAGAGGATAGGGTCCGGTATGTACCCCAATCATAGCGCCTATCTGGTAAATGTCAAGCTCTGATTTATTCGAGTATGTCTTCAGGGAATCCAATAGCTCCTGACGAAATTCCACCGCTTCCTCGTAATCGTAACCGTACCCGATTACAATTTCATAATCATCCGGCGATTCCCCAATTTCCTCAAAATGTGATTTTGTTTTTTCAATAATCTTCTGTATGGATTTTTTACGGCTCCGGGCAATTCCAAAAGGAAAGATTTCCCCCTCCTTTAAAATAATCATGGGGCGGATTTTCAAGGCATTAACCGCCACCTTCATTACCTTGCCCACACGGCCACCGTGAATCAGATAATCCATATTACCTACTGTAAATATAATCCGCCCGGTCCCCTTAATCCGTTCCACACCTTCCACTACTTCCTCATAAGGCAAGCCATTTTCCTGCATCCGAACCGCTTCTAATACAAGAATCCCCTGTAAAACGGTATTCACTGTTGCATCGATGACAGTAAGCTTTGCCTCCGGATAATCCTCTAAAATAATATCCTTTGCCGTGGAGGCAGAATTATAAGAACCGCTGAATTTAGTGGTAATACAGATACAGATGATATCCTTTCCGCCCTTCACATAAGGAGTAAATGCTTCCACATAATCTTCTACAGAAGGCAATGAGGTTTTCGGAAACACCTCCGGATTATCTATCATCTTCTGATAAAACTCATGTACCTGAATCTCCTCGTTTTCCTTAAAATAGTTCTCTTCATCAAAGGATACATAAAATGGTACAACATGCAAATGCTTTTTCTTAATCAATTCCGGACTTAAATCACAAGAACTATCGGTAATAATCTGGTATGACATAATATAACTCCTATTTCTAATCTGATATATGATTCATGTCCATATCATAGCACGAACAATTCACAACATAGTTTTCAATACTATTATTTATAGACATTATGTAATATACCATATTTTCTTATATACGAAAAGGGGTTACTGTAAAAAAATAAAATTAATCAGATTTCACAAAACGAAAACAAAGAATACATAATTTGTTCACAATTTCCCATTATACTATGTACTTGTAAGAGCTTTTCATATAGTACAACTTCGGTTGTACTGGAATCCTCTCCCCCCTCATTAAAAGAAGGTCTGGCTTATGCCAGACCTTCTTATTTTTTTATACAAGCAGATAGACAAAATATGCCACATAGCACAAAAGCATAATGATTCCACCTGTTCTCTTCAATTTCTGCTCCCTGAATACACAAAGCCACAGCAATACTCCCGCCGCCGCCGCAACCAGAGTATCAATAATAAAGCTCGGAACAAATACCACCGGCGTAATCAGAGCCGTCGTACCAACCACGAACAAAATATTAAAAATATTGCTCCCCACTATATTTCCTATGGCAATATCCGCCTTCCCCTTCATAGCTGCCGATACCGAGGTAAACAGCTCCGGCAGAGAGGTTCCAAGGGCTACAATGGTAAGTCCGATAAAGCGCTCACTTAAGCCTGCCGCTTTTGCAATCGCCGTTGCAGCGTCAACCGTGACATCACTTCCCCACACAACTAACACCAGACCCGTTATAACCAATACCACCAGCAGCCATATCGGCTTTTTCTCCTCTTCTTCTCCGGTCTCCTCTTTATTCTTTTTTGCCATAAAAAACAAATATATAAGATAGGCAATAAAGGCAATCCACAAAATAATTCCCTCTGCAAAGGAAATGCTTCCTCCGGTATAGCCAAATACCATTAAGAGCAGTGTAATAAACAGCATATATGGTATCTCATAGCATATCGTGGATTTTGCCACCGCCACGGTAACAATCACCGCAGTTATACCCAAAATAATCAAAATATTTAAAATATTGCTTCCCACCACATTTCCAATGGTTATGGCTGCATTTCCCTTTAGCGCAGCCGTGATACTGACCGCCGCCTCCGGCGCACTGGTTCCCATGGCGACAATGGTAAGTCCGATAACCAGCTGGGGAATTCCAAACTTATCGGCAATTCCCGCTGCCCCGTCTACAAACCAGTCCGCTCCCTTTACCAGCATACAAAAGCCTAACACGAGTAACAAAAATTGAACTAAGATTTCCATAATAAGCATCTCCTTTTCCTTGAGCAGCCACTTATACACTCAAAAATGGTCCACCGGACCATTTTCTCATATGCTTAGCAACAAAAAAACGAGACCTTTATTGCGCAATAAATACGCAATAAAAGTCTCGTTCTTATTTCAGTATGCATCCCGGCCTTCCCGGCGTGATGACGTTATGCATAACATTCTGTATGAATGTGAACTACTCCCTAATATATTGTCAGAGTAACATATCCCTATCGGATTGTCAATTAAAAAAATACTTTCATTCCACGTTTTCCAGCTCCGCACTTGTCACCCGTTCAATATGCATTGCCAGATAACCGATTTCCTCCTCGCTTAGCTGCCGCCGCAGGTCATGGCTGACCTGGTCGCAGACAGTCTGTGCAATCTGGAAGGATTTCGGGAATTTCACCTCCATATAATCATTCATGCTTACCTTAAGCTGCTCGCCCTTTAACGAACGGACCACCATATAGCGGATGTGGTTCATAAGACGGTTATAGGACAGGGACAACACATCAATGGGTTTTCCGATTTCCTTTTCCACCAGTGATATACATTCCCTCACTGCCTGTGCCATCTGCATCGCCTGGGACACCTTTTCATCCTCAATAGCCGAGTGGATATGAAGTGCAATATATCCAATCTCATCATCATCAATCTGTACATCCAGCTTTTCCTTTAAAATATCCTGAATACACTGTGCTGCCTTATATTCCGCATGGAATAAAATGCGGATATCCTCTGTTAACGGATTGCTGATTTGTTCATGGTTTTTAATTCGCTTAACTGCATATTCAATATGGTCTGCCATTGGAAACAGCATATTTCGGTCAATTTTGCCGAAGGTCTTCCCGGCATTTTTCAGCACCTCATCTGCAATCTCCAGACACACCGGGGATATGGATTTGGCAAGCTTACTGGCGTCTCCCCTGTCGGTGGATTCCTGCAAGGAATAAATGGTATCCTCTAATCCTGCTTCCATCCGTTCATTTATTTTCCTGCCAAAGCCAATGCCTTTTCCCATAATCAGGTATTCCCGGTTATTCTCCGTGGAAATGGCTATGACTGTATTATGATTTAACACTTTTTCAATCCGGTACATCCTTATCCCCTCGTTTTCTTTATATTCCCGCTGTCATCTCTTACTCATAAAAGTCTACAGCAAACAGCTCCTCACCAGCCTTAATATCTCCCTGCTTTAACAGACGGATTTTCTGATTATCCTCCATCTCTGAACAGATTACAGGAGATACAATGGAAGGTGCATTTGCCTTAAGGAAATCTAAATCCAGCTTCAGCAGCGGTTCGCCTTTCTTTACCTTCTGACCGGCCTCAACCAGTGACTCAAAGCCCTGACCTTCTAACTTCACCGTATCAATTCCAACATGAATCAGCAAACTGATTCCGGAATCTGTCAAAAATCCCACTGCATGCTTTGTGTCAAATACAAATGCCACTTCACCATCCTCCGGTGCTCTTACAATTGCATCCTCCGGTGTCACAGCTGCACCATCACCTAACATCTTATTAGAAAATACCTCATCCGGTGTAGAGGTAATATCCCCTGCCTTACCGGTTATCGGGCTGGAAATGGTCACTGTCTTCACAACCTTGGTTCCTGCATTCTCCTTCGCCTCTGCCGCACCTTCTGTCTCTGTATTTTCCACTGCTTCTGAAATATATTCCTCATTCGGAGCAGTCTCTAAATAATCCTCCAGATTTGATTTCACAACGGTTACCCGTGGTCCGTAAATAATCTGGACTCCATTTCCCTTGTGAACCACACCGGAGGCTCCGGTTGCCTTTAAGGTATCGTCACTTACCAGCTCCGGCTTGTGTACGGTACAGCGAAGTCTCGTAGCACAGCAGTCCAAATCTGAAATGTTCTTCTTTCCACCAAGTCCCTGGCAGATTTTCATGGAAAGGGCATCTTCCCCGGCAGCTGTACCTTCACCTGCTGCGGCGCCATTCTTCCTGGCATTCACATCACTTCTGCGGTATAATTTTACCTCTTCATCCTCTTCACCACGACCAGGTGTCTTTAAATCCATCTTCTTAATCAGGAAGCTGAACAACAGGTAATAAATGATAAAATAGAAAATTCCCACAATGACAATCCATACCCAGTTTGTCTTTGCATTTCCTTGAAGTATACCAAATAAAAACATATCAATCAAGCCGCCGGAGAAGGTCATTCCTACACCTACCTCAAATACATGCATTAACATATACGCAAGACCGGCAAACACACAATGAATTCCGTACAGCAACGGAGCAACAAATAAAAATGTAAACTCAAGCGGCTCTGTAATACCTGTTAACATGGAGGTAAGCGCTGCCGATAACAGAAGACCTCCTACCTCTTTTTTCTTCTCTGACTTTGCTGTCTTATACATTGCAAGAGCAGCTCCAGGTAAACCAAAAATCATTAATGGGAACTTACCTGACATAAATCTTGTTGCGGATACGGCAAATTTCTCTACTGTAGGGTCTGCCAGCTGTGCAAAGAAAATATTCTGTGCCCCTTCAATCAGCTGTCCGCCTACCTCTAAGGTTCCACCCACACCTGTCTGCCAGAATGGAAGATAGAATACATGGTGAAGACCAAACGGAATCAACAGACGCTCCATAAATCCGTATACCCAGGTTCCTGCATAGCCGGAATTTAATACCACGTCACCCACTGCGTAGATACCATTCTGGATAACCGGCCAGATGAAGAACATCAAAATACCCACTACTACATATACAAGAGATGAAATAATCGGAACAAACCTAGTACCGCCGAAGAAGGATAATACCTGTGGCAGTTCAATCTTGTAAAACCGGTTGTGCAGTGCCGCAACTCCAAGTCCTACAATGATACCGCCGAACACACCCATCTGCAGGGAGGTAATTCCACATACGGAAGTAGTTGCACCACTTAACATTGCTTCCGCTCCACCGTTAATATTAATCATGGCGCCGATGGAGGCATGCATAATGAAAAATGCAATCGCTGCGGCTAATGCTGCAACCTCCTTCTCCCTTTTTGCCATACCGATGGCAACACCCATAGCAAATATAATCGGCAGATTCGCAAATACAATATTTCCCGCATCACTCATAACCAGAAAAATTGCATTTAAAATAGTTCCCGGTCCCATAATACCGGTTAATCCATAAGTTTCCAGCATGGTCTCATTTGTAAAAGACCCTCCGATTCCCAGCAAGAGCCCGGCAACTGGAAGAATTGCGATTGGAAGCATAAAGGACCTTCCCACACGCTGAAGTACACCAAAAATCTTGTCTTTCATTTCTTTTTTCTCCTTTTCTTTTTATTGTATACTGGGATATCGTGTGTTATTCGGGTGAACCTTTAAAAAGATAATAAAAAAGGGCATTAACACACATAAATATCCTAAAATACTCATGTACAGTTAATGCCTCATCCAATCATAAATAAGTAACATACCGTATCATTAAAGTTAAATTATCACAATTTAAATCAATTGTCAAGCTAAAAAATCCTGGGGTAATCTCTTTTACTCCGGCAGGCTGTCGCTGACACACAGTGCCCCCCATCCCACCAGGGGAGAAGGCTGGGTCTCCTGAAACGGAAGCTTCCTGGCTCCACGCATCAGAGCCGCCCTGATTTTTTCCCCATACAAATAGGGGTCTTTTCCATCCACAATACCATACTGCATCAGAAGGGCTGCCGCCCCGGTCACAAAGGGCGCTGCAAAGGATGTTCCGGAAAATTCTCCATATCCACCGCCAGACCTGCTGGTATTAATGGCGACCCCCGGCGCCGCCAAATCCGGCTTTCCCACTGCCTGGGGAAGCTCCTGGTCCAGGTTCGGTCCCCTTCCCGAAAATACTGCAAAAGTATCATTTCTGGAATCATATGCCGCCACAGAAATTACATATCTTGCGGTGGAGGGCACCACCAGCGTATTAAAAATATTCGGTCTCACAAAGGACACCTCGGAGGATGTGCTCCCTGCCACCGGCAGCCACATATTATAGTCCCCCGCAATGATACGTCTTGGCTGAAGATATATTTTCCAGATTCCCGGCGTCACATAATCCCCCCTTGGAATCCAGGATATATAAATTTCCTGCTCTGGGTTATAGGGTGTTGGTTCGCTGTAATAAACCGAAATCATATCCTCCGGCAAAACATAATTCTGCACCCTGGAATAACTGGAAAGCGGACCAATCTGTCGGTTTGCAGGGGATTCTATGAAAATGTCAAAATCGTCCAGATAATGCTTCCATATTTGCAGATTAAAGGAATTCATATAATCCGCCACATAAATTTCTACGGTTTCCCTCTGTCCCCCAGCCAGATTCCCCGCCGTATGCCTTGCAGTGATTCCATCATTTCCCGTTCCTGTAACGATGGACATTTTATACAGATTGGAGACGGTATCCATATATCTCTCCAAAATGGAATCCCCATTGTGCGCCCCATAATTATTTCCAAAGCTTATATTGATTGCCAGAGGTTTTCCAGTTCCCATGGCATATCGCACGGCAAAATCAATTGCCAGCATAAGCTGGGTGGTTCTTGGAAATCCCCTTCCATCCGGGTTGCCAAGCTTAACCACTATGATTTCCGCCTCAGGTGCCACACCCACAATCCCTCTGTTTGACCCGCGCCCATTTCCTGCCATAATCCCCAGTACGGCTGTTCCGTGGCCTGTGGCATCAAATTCCGGTACAATGTCCCTTCCCCGGCCAGGCTGTCCCTGACCATTCCCACTACCCTGCCTGGAGCTGCCTGCCTCCTCTGCCCCTATAGCCGCATTAATATCCTCTGTCGTATAAAAACTGCCGGTTGTATACCCCTCCGGCGGATTACCCGGAGTCGTCTGGTCCCACATAACCGCTATCCTTGTGGTGCCATCTGCATTCCGGAAATCCGGATGGTAAAAATCAACGCCAGAATCCAGACATGCCACCAGCGTTCCTTTCCCCGTCAGATTATAGTCTGGCAGCCTCACCCTGTTTACACAGGAGGAGCCAATGCCCTCCATCTGCTCCAGCACAAGGGATTTTGGCTTTTCAATATAATCTATCTGTGAATAATCCGACAGCCTGCCAATCAAATATTGCGGAATCCTGATAATCGCATATCCTCCCAACAGCTCTTCTATTGATATGTTCAATTCGTTTTTTATTTCCTCAAGGCTTCCTGTGAAGCGGACAATCAGCTCCCATTCATCAAATAATTTGCTATACCCCACATTCAAATCCAGGCTTTTTTCACGTTCCTCCTCCTGAATCCCTATTGCCATATTAAGCTCCGGACTGATTTTACTTTCTGTCATAATAAAAAATCCCATACTTTATCTACTAATAAAATATGGGATTTCAAAGAATTCTGACACTTTATTCAAATAAATCTGCTAATACCTCTTCTGCACTCATGCTCTGGTAGCCCTCCGGGTCAGACAAATAGATATTTTTCCCTGATGTTCTCCACCGCATCTGCCCATAGTGGGAAAGATACGTCTTTCCCCGGCTCACATTGGGATATCTTTTATACCATGTCTTGTAATATTTTTTCATATATTTCTTTGCCAGCTTATAGGCTTTGCTGTTTTTTTTGCCGGAGGGCGTTGTGGTTCCGCAAAGCTGAACCCCTGCCGGAGAGGAATGCACCAGCACCACGCTTCCATCCTTACACTGTCCTATGACAATCCATACATGCCCACAGCACTTACAGGTGGAGCTCATCACATCCCCTGCACGGTAATCCTTTATTTTTTTTGCAGACCGGTAGCTTCCAAAGCCTGAATCTGCAAACTTTTTTGCCTGCTTAGAAGCACTGTATACATATCCCTTTTTATTGTTCTTTGTATTCAGCACATTATACACACACCAGCCCACATAGCCGGAGCAATCCAGACCGTCGTGAATCTGATACCTGTACCTTTTATAGTTATAGGAAGACTTTTTATTCTTTGCAAAGGCTCTCCATACCGGGCTCAAGCCTATCCGTCTGGCATCCTTTCCCGCCCCGGTATCCTCCTTATTCCAGCCACCGCCCCACACATACATGGTGGAGCCTATGGGAGCAATGGCGGTCTGCAACAGATTCTTAACCGTAGAAGTGCCCTTTACCGCCACGGTTGTAGATACCTTTTTACTGGCTCTGCTGTAGGATTTTTTCCCATTGCTTTTTACCTGATATGCCCGGACATAATAGGAATACACAGCTCCAGGCTGCTTTTTCTTCCGTATGACTTTACTCTTTTTCACGTTCTGAACCAAATGATAGGAACCGCCGTCCCTGTCCACCGCCTCATAGACCGCATATCCATCTGCACCCTTTACCGCCTCCCAGGATACCGCAATTTCTGTCTTCACAGCAGTTGACATAATACCAACCGGCTGGCTCTTTGTAAAAGAAGCTTTCGCATAACTGTTAAAAGAAACCATATTCACCATAATCCATATTATGCCGATAATATAGATTCTATTCCCTGTTCTTTTCCCATTAAGCTGCATTGCTTTCACATCCTCTAACCTTAATCATCCAGCTTAATTCCCGCCAGCAATGCGCCAAACGGATTGTTGGGTATCTCCTCACAGGTATAATCAAATTTCTCAATCACATCCGTTACAACATCCGAGGTATTTGTATCCACGTCACGGATACTCAGACTAATTTTGCCGTCCTTCACCTCAAGCACCTTGACCTTTACCTTTTGTCCCACCGACAGCACTTCGGAAGGCTTCTTAATTCGTTTCATTGAAATTTTGGATATGTGAACCAGCCCGGTCAGACCGTTGTCCATCTGTACAAATGCTCCATACGGCATAAGGGATTCTACGGTTCCCTCAAAAACAGAGCCTGGCACAAGCATTGCCATCTTCTCTCTGTCATGCTCCGCTTCTCTCTCCTTTAACACCGCCTTCACAGAGAGCACCAGCTTCTTTGCGCCCTCGTCCACCGTGATTACCTTTGCCTCCATCTGCTTTCCAATAAATGCTTCCGTATCCTCCACAAAGGTAAGCGCCAGCTGGGAAGCCGGAATAAAGGCACGGATTCCCTCCAGATATGCAATGACACCGCTATTTACACTTTCTTTCACCTTAACCGTTACTACGGCTTCCTGTTCCATAAGCTCCGTTAAATGCTCCCATGCAGACATTTCATTGGCTTCCTTCAGGGAAAGCTCCACATTTCCTTTTCCGTCATCGGTCTGGATTACAACTGCCTCAAGGCTGTCTCCGATTTTCAAATCCCGCATAGCAGAAAAATCCGGGTCATCGGAAAGCTCCGAAAGAGGTATCACACCCGGTGCAAAATAACCAAGGTCCAATGTAACTGCTTCATCGTTGATATCCACAATCATTCCCTTTACCATTTCGCCTTCCTTTATAACACGGAATGAATTTGTTAACTCTTCTTCAAAATCTGCCATTGTTTCCATAACGTTTCCTCCTTAAATTCTTTATAAAGTTTAACAGATAATATCTTGAAGTTCAACTTGAAAAATAATGTCTATTTTGTCACACCCTGCAATCCTTCGCATAATATAACAGTGTAAAGAAAATTGGAGGCACTCATTATGGGCGACTTATCAGCAACAGGCGGTTGCGGCTGCGGTTTTGGCGGAGGCAACTGCTGCACATGGATTATCATCCTTATCATCCTCTTCAGCTGCTGTGGAAATGACAACGGCTGCGGAAATGGTTTCTTTGGTGGCAATGATGGCTGCGGCTTCGGCGGTGGCAACTGCTCTTGCATCATCATCATCTTACTTCTTCTTTGCTGCTGCGGCGGAAACGGCAACAACAACTCAAGCTGCGGTTGCGGCTGCTAATTCTTTTTCAGCAGACAGGGGGATTTCACCAATCCCCCTGTTTTCATGTCTTTTCAATTATGCAATTTGTTTTCTATATCTATTCCCTGTTTTTCAGCACCTCTGCCGGCACCAGCCTGTGAATCCTTCTAATCAGCATATGATTGATAATGAAATACAGCACAAGGATGCAGATGTATACCGCCACATAAATTGTGAAAGAGAAGGTTAAATCCATACCACTGGCTACATTGGACACCATCATTGGATAGATTGCCGTAATACATGCCTTAGCGGCCGGAATACACAACAGCGCCCCGGTAGCCACAATATAAAGATTACCATCCAGATACATTTTCTTCACCTCCCGGTTCCGGAAACCAAATATCTTAATCAATGCAATCTGGAAGGAAGACCGGTCAATCATCACCTTCATCATCAGAAACATAACCACAACAAATATGACTACAGCGGCAACTGCCATCATATAAATCATGCCCTTCATCTGGTCTACAAAAATGCCGGAGCTTTTCCGCACATCCTCCCTGGTAAGGGTCGAATACAGCCTTCCGCTTTCAATATCCAGCTTTTTATCAGAGAATACAACATTAAAGTAATCCTCCTGCTCCCCGAACAGCTCTCTTGCCTGTGCAATATCCATAAACACAAAGAAGGAAGGCGAGTACTGCACAATATCCGTTACCGTAAAGCCATACACCTTATCATTCTCATCATCCTTAAGGGTAAACTCATCTCCTGGTTTTAAATCATACTTGTATGCCAGAGAAGAGGAAATGACAACCCTGCTTGAGCTGTCCTCCGGCTCCACATCAAAAAACGGATTATCCTCATGAATTCCCAATACTGTCACATCAAACTGATAGGAATACCCGATACCTCCGTATTCCTTTTTCAACGTCTTCGCAAAAGCTTCCTCCCCATCTGCCGGAGCATCTTTCGTCGGATATTTATAAGTATACATATATTCATATTTTGTATCTTCCACATACTGCTCCTTAATCTTAGAACAATAATCGTATATCTGCAGGGCAAATACTGCCACTAAAAGACTGATAAACATTCCAAATACAACCGTAAGCCCTGAGCGCATTTCCCGGAGCATCTGCCGGATACGGAACCGGGACAGAAAACCCATATTCCCCAGCTGGACATCCTTATATTGGGCAGCTTTGTGTTCATTGCGAATCAGCTGCAATGCCGGTCTGGACAACCGCTTCCGGATTACCAGGCAGTTGACAACCGCTGCAATCACAGGCGGAACCACAATACCATATATCAAAAGATATGGTGTGATAAAGGTATCAAGCTCTGGCAGGGAATAATACTTATAGCAGTCTGCCATCTGGAGGCGCACACCCAAATCCGTATAACCAATCAATGTTCCAATAATACCGGACAGAAATGTCACTGTAACCGGCAGCATTACATAATGTGCCATCAAATCCCTTCTCTTCACACCCAGAGCATAAAGGGCGCCAATCACGCCGCTTTCCTG
>JAXVOW010000014.1:0-1306 GCA_037301995.1 bacterium
GAATCATCAACTATTTCACTTTTGTGATTCTATAAATAAATTTTTTTTACCTTTCTCCCATGAACAAAGAGCTTCGTCTGCACAACTTCGCCAACTCCTAGTGCCTTATCGGCTCAATCAATGCCTCCTTTTGTAAATATCTACTCATGTAACCGGACAATACCATCTGCAATACAAACAAAATACAATACGTGTGGAATATCAGGTCTAAGAGAAAAAGGGCGGCAAATGGGAATCTTTTCCATCTGCCACCCTTTTTCGCATCTTCATGCCTTAATAAAGATTATTTTCTTAAACCTAAGCTTTCAATCAATGCTCTGTAGCGCTCAATATCAATCTTCTTTAAATAAGCTAACATATTTCTTCTCTGTCCAACTAATTTAAGAAGACCTCTCTTAGAATGATGGTCCTTTGGATGTGCCTTAAAATGATTCTGTAAATCCAGAATTCTTGCTGTAAGCAATGCAATCTGAACCTCCGGTGAACCAGTATCATTTGCTCCACGACCATATTTTTCAATAATCTCTTTCTTCTGCTCTGCTGTTACCATAACAACATCCTCCTTATAATAAATAATCGCCGGTTACCCAGGAAAAGGTCGGAGTGTCCTGAATCTGAGTAACGGTTAACGTACTTTGGTATAATAGCATAGCCTTATTTTTTTGTAAATACATTTTTGTTTTAATTGCTAAAAAAAAATATATATGCTATGATAAATTGATTTTATCAAGAAAAAAACAGGAGGCAGCTATGGCAGGTTCAACATTTGGAAACATATTCAAAATATCAACATGGGGAGAGTCCCACGGCAAAGCCATCGGCGTTGTAATTGATGGCTGTCCGGCAGGCCTCGCTCTTTCTGAGAGCGATATCCAGCCATTTTTAAACAGAAGAAAGCCAGGTCAATCCATCTATTCCACTCCCCGGAGCGAAGATGATGCAGTGGAGATTTTATCCGGTGTATTTGACGGGAAAACCACAGGAACCCCGATTTCTATGATTGTATATAACAAAACCCAGCAGTCACGGGATTACAGCGAAATTGCCTCCTATTACCGTCCGGGACATGCAGACTATACCTTTGATGCCAAATATGGTTTCCGGGATTACAGAGGCGGCGGACGTTCTTCCGGCAGGGAAACCACCGCCAGGGTTGCCGCTGGTGCAGTCGCCATCAAAATATTAAACCAGCTGGGTATTCGTTTTACCACCTTTACCCGCTCCATTGGTAATATCACGATAGATGAAGCCCGCTTTGACGAAGCTGAAATCTTCAACAACAGGCTGTATATGCCCGATGCAGATG
>JAXVOW010000015.1:0-2641 GCA_037301995.1 bacterium
CACCAGCTTGCCAACCTTCACAGAGGTTCCCTTCTTTGGCAGAGGCTTCTTTATCCGGGTCTGGGCATATGTATTCTTCGTTGTATCCACTCCCGTTAATTTTTCAGGATCCACTCCGTTAAAGGTAGTATTGGATATGTAGGTAACATTTTCAGGAATCACCATCTTGTGAATGTTCTGGCAGTCCTCAAACGCATTATCCCCTATGGTAGTCAACGAATCCGGAAGTTCAATCACATTCAGGTTCTGACAGCCGGAAAAGGTATCATTTTCAATCGCCGTCACACCCTCCGGAATTTTAATTTCATGAAGATTGTTACAGCCCTTAAAGGCAGCCGTCCCAATCTTTTCAAGACTATCTCCTAAAAAGTATATGTTGTTAAAATTATCGCATTCATAAAAGGCATACGCCTCTATCGTTTTCACAGTTGCCGGAAGGGTAATGGAATGCAGATTGTTACTGTCCTTGAATATAAATGCCGGAACAGAAACAATACTGCTTTTAGAAATATCAATCTGGATATTCTGGCAGTACGCAAAGCAGTATTCCCCAACCTTGGTTACACTGGCAGGAAGAGTAAAGGTTCCGCCATTTCCTAAATTATTAATATACGCAAAGGCAAAGCTGCCGATTGTAGTAACCTTTGATACGGTCTGGAAATTCACATAGGTTGTATTTCCCGCCTTATAAAATGAATAATTACCGATTGTCACAACCGTATTCGGAATCTCAAATCCACCGTTCTTGGAAACGGATTCCAGTGCATAGTCACAGATTTCGGTTACCGGCGGCAGCAGATAGGTACTGCCGCCTGCCTGATGATATCCCGGCGCAAAACGATATAAATACCGGTTGTCTGCAGAAATAAGGCAAGGTCCGACACTACTGTCATCCGATGCCGGATTCGCCGGGTCATTCCACACCTTAAAGCTGCTGTTTCCATCCATCACATAAAAATTGCCAAAGACACAGGAATTAAACACCCTCTGCCCCAGAGAAACCAGCTCGGAAGGAATAACAACGCCATTTCCATTACTGATAATCTCATACGCCTTCGTATTATCCGCTGTTACAATATATTTGCTTCCGTCAAAATAATATGGATTAGCGGCAGCCAGTGCCGCTGCATCCTTCTCACATGCCGGGTCGTATACAAACACGGAACTCAGGCTGCTACAGCCGTTAAAGGTGTCATCCCCGATTGTGGTTATCGTATCCGGCAGAATGACTTTTTCTACTGTTGTATTATTGAAAAAGGTTCCCGCCAGTCCCCGCACTGACACAGAGCCAACCTTTGCCGGAATAACTACCTCTTTATCCGAACCGGTATAACCGGTAATAATTCCATTCTTTACAACAAACTGGTTATCGGCTGTAAACCGCTTTGCGTTCTCCAGTCCCTGCGCATGTACCGGTAAAGCCAAAACCACTGCAAAAAATATGCCCATCAACATAATACTGTTAAAATAATGTTTCCACATACCACTTTTCCCCATAATACATCCTCCATTTTTATCCCGGCTATCATATAATATATTTCTGACAGCAGGAAATTTTTCCATTTCTGTCAAAATATTATTATACAATATATCTCCAGAAATTCAAACTATTTTTCTATTCACGAGAAACTTCTGATGGTTCCTCCTCCCACCACAATATCTCCGTCATAAAATACCACAGCCTGTCCCGGAGTAATAGCACGAACCGGTTCGTCAAACCGGCATTCCACCTCATCCTCTCCCGTCATACGGATGATACAGGGAGCTCCCTGATGGGAATAGCGGATTTTTGCTGACACCCTCCGCTCCCCCTGTAATTCCGGTATGGACATCCAGTTTACCCTGCCTGCCAGCAGTCTGTCATGAAAGGTATCTTCATTGGTACCAATCACCACTTCATTGGTTTCCGGGCGAAGCTCCGTCACAAAAGCCGGCGTTCCCAGCGACAGCCCAAGTCCCTTACGCTGTCCAACGGTATAATGAATGATTCCCTTATGCCTTCCCAGCACCCTTCCGCCGGCATCCACAAAATTGCCCTCCGGAAAGGTCTGTCCCGTCTCTTTTTCAATATAAGAGGCGTAATCGTTATCGGGAACAAAACAGATTTCCTGGCTGTCCGGCTTGCCGGCAACCAGCAGTCCAATCTCCTCTGCCATCTTACGAATCTGCCCTTTATCATATTCCCCAACCGGCATCAGCGTCCTTGAGAGCTGTTCCTGGGTCAGATTGTACAAAGCGTAGGTCTGGTCCTTCCGCACCGCTGCAGACTTCTGCAGGGCATATCTTCCGTTATCCAGCCGGCATACCCTTGCATAGTGACCGGTTGCAATATAATCACAGCCAAGCTCCAGCGCCCTGTTTAAAAGCGCCTCCCATTTCACATAACGGTTGCATGCGATACAGGGATTCGGGGTTCTTGCATGAACATATTCATCTATAAAATAATCAATTACCTTGTCCTTAAATTCCTGCTTAAAATTCAGTACATAATAAGGAATATCCAGCCGGTCAGCCACACGTCTGGCATCATCAACAGCAGACAGTCCACAGCAGCCGCCGTTTTCCGCCATGGCAAGGGGCTCTTCATCCTGCCATATCTGCATGGTAACTCCAATCACATCAAATCCCTGTTCTTTTAACA
>JAXVOW010000016.1:0-14758 GCA_037301995.1 bacterium
CTCATCATCTGCTCCCGCCAGCACAGCGCCAATCATCATGGCAGCCTCAATCAATGCGCCTGTTTTATTTTCATAAATATAAGTCAGCTGCTCCTCATTCAATCTGGTGCCTGTCAGCTCCACATCTGCAACCTGCCCGCCAATCATACCATAAATGCCCGGCTTGGATGCCAGAATCTGCATGGCTCTTTCCACATTGCGTCTGTATTCCAGTTCCTTCCTGACAGCAAGATACTGTTCCTCCGTAAAAGCACAGCTATCCTCCTTCCTTCCGCCGGAAAAACCGGATTCCTCATCTATAACAGAAAATGCCTTTGCCGCCGTCTCATATGCATAATTCAGCAGACTGTCCCCGGCAAGTATTGCCATGGCCTCTCCATATACAATATGCGCTGTTTTTCTTCCCCTGCGGTAGTCATCATTGTCCAGCGCCGGTAAATCATCATGAATCAGGGAATAGGTATGAATCATTTCCAATGCCGCCATAAAAGGCGCGATTACCCTTCCTTTTCCACCAAACAGCTCGAAGGTGCTTCCCATCAGCAGCGGACGAATCCGTTTCCCCCCTGCCGACATGGTGTAATCCATTGCCTCAACCACCGTTTTCTGAAAGGTAGGATTCTTAGGCATATACTCCCGGATGACTGCCTCAATTGTATCCACACGTTGTTTCATATTTGTTTCAAAATCCATACTACACTCCTGCCTTTATTCCTTGTCCTCCGGCTCAAAATTTTCACCGATTACAATCATTTCCTTTTCGATTCCAGTCAGCTCTTCTTTACAGGATGCCACCAGCTTTGCACCCTTTGCATACAATTCTATTGATTCCTTTAATGGAACCGCATCGGATTCCAGCTTCACAATAATTTCTTCCAGCTCCTTAAATGCCTGTTCCAAATCAAAATTATCTGCCATTTTCCTTCTCCATTTTCTCTTCAATCCTTGTCACAACACCTTCAATGATTCCATCCCACACCGTCACGGAAAACGTATCCTGTTCCTTTACATCGGCTACAGACCGGATGGTATGCCCGTCCTGGCGTTCCATATATCCATAACCTCCCACCAGCTTTGCCGTGGGACTTAAACCATTTAATTTTGCCAGTAAAATTTCATACTGATGCCTGCGGTTTCCCATTTTCTGCAGCATCCCCTGCATCACCTTATCCTGTAAGGAATCCAGATAGATTTTCTGGTTTTCCAGCCTGACCTTCGGCGACGCACTATCAAGCTTTGCCGACAGCATGCCCATTTTGTGATTCATCTGCTGGAGCTTTTGTCCGGCACACTTCCGCATCCGGCTTTCATACTGCCTTACCTGATAAAGGGAGGACATCACATCCGGTATTGCCAGCTCGCAGGCGGCACTGGGAGTCGGCGCTCTCAAATCCGCTGCATAATCTGCAATCGTATTGTCAATCTCATGCCCTGTACCTGATATAATCGGAGTCTTTGCATGATAAATGGCTCTTGCCACAATCTCCTCGTTAAATGCCCATAAATCCTCTATGGAACCACCGCCACGGCCAATGATAATCGTATCCATTCCCATCCGGTCCAGGGTTTCTATTCCCTTTACAATGGTTTTTGCGGCTCCCTCTCCCTGTACCTGGGCAGGATATAGATAAAGCTGCACATATGGGTTTCTTCTTCTTGCGATATTTAAGATATCCTGTATCGCCGCACCCGTTCTGGCAGTCACAATTCCAACCTTTTTTGGAAACTGTGGTATTTCTTTTTTAAGTTCAAATTCAAAAAGCCCTTCCTCATAAAGCTTCTGCTTTAACCGCTCATAGGCTTCATAGAGATTGCCCCTGCCATCCAGTACAATCTTTTTTGCATAGAGCTGGTATCTTCCATCCCGTTCGTAAACGGCGATGCTTCCTGTAATAACAACGCTCTGCCCGTTCTCCAGCATAAAATCCAGTCCTTCTGTCCGGGCAGAGCGGAACATCACACCATTTAAGGCACTGCCCGCTTCCTTCAACGTAAAATAAATATGTCCAGAGGAATGATATTTCACATTCGATACCTCACCCTTCACCTGCACATTCCGCAGCAGGTAATCATTTGCAAACATATTTTTTATATACATATTAATCTGTGATACTGAATAAATGGCAGCCATATCCAATCCCTAACCTAAAGTCTTTTCTACCTTGCCAAGCACAGCATTGACAAAGCCCTTTGCATCCTCGTCACAATATTTCTTACTAAGCTCTACCGCCTCGTTGATTGCTACACCTTTTGGCACATCCTCTTCAAACATCATCTCATATACTGCAATCCGCATCAGTGCAAGCTCTGCCCTGCCAATCCGGTTTAAATTCCATCCCTCACAGCATTCCTCAATCCTTGCATCAATTACATTAAGCTGCTCTATGACAGCATTTACCTTATTGCGTATATAAATCAGGTTTTCTTCACTTTTTCCCTCTAATTCCTCCAGAGAAAAATCAATCTGCTCCTCCATCTCCCTTTTCTCCGTAAAGGGTAAACGGAATAGAATTTTAAATACCTCTTCTCGTACCTGACTTCTCAACATATCCTTATCCTCTCTGCTCTTAGAAAAATATATTTTTATAACCGGAAGAAGGCTGCCTCCCGGACCATATACGATATGCCCAGGCAGCAGCCCTGCTAAATTCCTATTATGCCTTTGTTGCTTTCTCTTCCTTATCAATTGCAACTCCGGCAATTCTCACACGAACCTCCGATACCTCTAAGCCTGTCATGGTTTCAATCGCCTGCTTCACTTTCTCCTGAACCTTTTTCGATACATCCAATACACTGTATCCATATTTCAGCTCCAGCGATAAATCCACCTTCACATTATCCGGAGATACCAGAACCTTTACACCCTTGGAAAGATTTTTCATTCCAAGCTTACTTACCAGTTCATTTGTAATGTTGCCATACATCTTTGCAACACCATCTACCTCAGTTGCCGCCAAGCCTGCAATAATTGCAATGACCTCATCTGCAATCTGAATATCTCCAAGTACACCTGCTTCCTTTACGCTATATGTGCCAGTATTCTGCATTTCTGCTGCCATAACCATTCCTCCTTCGCCACTTAGTGACTGAAAATCTAATCATATGTAATATAGTATACCAAATCTACTATACATTTTGCAATGTTTTTGGAGAAATTCTTGTCTGCAAGATAATACTATCACTAAAATTCCCTGCAAATCTTTTTATTGTTTTAATGTGAAATTTGTCGTATAATGGTATAAATTTATTTACATATGGAGGAATCAACTCATGAAAAAGAAAATTTTACTCTTATTTATTCTGACCATTATATTATCATTTTTTCCACTGCAGGCATCTGCCGAAGCCGCCTGCACTCATACCTGGAGTGACTGGGAAGTATATATGGAACCCACCTGTGGGGAATCCGGTGAAAAAATGCGGTACTGTCTGGACTGTTATGAAGAGGAATACGCAGATATACCTGCAACAGGCGAACATGAATGGGATGACTGGTATACATTAAAAGCCGCAACTATATCCAAAACCGGTATAAAAGAACGGGAATGTTATATCTGTGGAGAAACCCAGACAAAAACTACTTCCAAATTAAAGCCTTATATTAAGTTATCAAAAAAGACCGTAAAGCTGCAGACCTCTAAAACTTATTCATTAAAAGTGCGTTATGCGAAAGGCGATTCCATAAAAAAATGCACCTCCAGCAATAAGAAGGTTGCAACTGTAACCAAAAAAGGAAAAATCAAAGCAAAGAAAAAAGGTACTGCAACAATCACGGTTGTATTGAAGTCAGGAAAACGGGCAAAATGCAAGGTAACAGTATCCGCCAAAAAGAAAAAGGCTGCCTCAAATAACAGCTCTTCCAAAGGAACCGTATACTGGACACCTAACGGCTCTGTGTATCACAGCACAAAAAACTGCCCAACCCTGAGCCGCTCCCGCATTATTTACAGCGGTCCGCTATCCAGCTGCCCAA
Source organism: bacterium (assembly GCA_037301995.1). Taxonomy (GTDB): domain Bacteria; phylum Bacillota; class Clostridia; order Lachnospirales; family Lachnospiraceae; genus CAG-590. Next base: position 3,974 of record JAXVOW010000016.1, read on the forward strand.
AGCCGAGGGCATGTAAGGTCTGTTATTGATTGTTTCTCAAATATACAGTTTTTCAGTAATTTGCATATTAATTGCCATAAAACATGCAAAAAGCCAGGAAATATCGTAGTTTCAAAAACATCATAGCCATACATTTTTAATTTTACTCTGCCAGCAATTCCTCCATAGTCTCATCCACAGAAAGCTGCGGCTGGTCATCAATCATACTGCCAAGCCTGCTGATTTTCCCTTCCGCTTCCGAAAGATATTCCGGAATCCTCCCAAGCTCCTCTCTGCATTTTCCGGAAAGCACCGGGTCTTCTTCCTCCATACAGAGCATGCCATCATAAAGCATATAGGCATAATCAAGATATACCTCATAACGGAAATAATCCCTCGCAATTGCCTCCTTCTGCCATTTCATTACACCCTCATAATCGTCCCAACAGTAGGCTGCCATTGCTTTTGCCTGATATGCCAGTGCACAGGTGCTGTTTTGTGATAAAATCCGGTCTGCAAGGCTGTCCACCTCTTCAACGTCCTCCGATTCCGACAAGAGTTTAAGCTGTTCCTCTGTATACCATGGGTACCAGGCTACTGCAAGGGAGGGCTGTTCCATATAGGCAGCGAGCAGCGGCACTGTCATATAGGCAGAGAAAAGCATCAGGATACCGGACAGCGCCATAATATACCCCTTTTTCACAGTCAACGGCTTGCCTGACAAGAAATTCCGGTCCTTCTGTTTCCGGGACTTGGAAGCCGGATCCTGCTTCCACCGTACATCCTCCATAATCAGCAGTATAATTGCCAGAATCACTGTATAGGAATAATCAAAATCCAGCAGGCTATGAATAAAAATAACTGCTGTCACCAGCTTGTTCGTAATGGTTACCTTCCGGCAAAGCAGCGTTTTTCCCACTGCAAAAAGATAAATTCCCATTGGAATCCACCCGATATCCAGTCCTAACTGCATCAAATCATTGTGAATATAACGCACCGTATACACACCGGTCTGGATTTCATTTTCCATATAATAGTATCCCAAGTAACCCATTCCAAAGGGATGTTTTAACAGTACTGGCAGAGCATCCCGCACATAGAGCAATCTGCCGACCAGCGTGGAATCGGTCAGAGAAAATGTGGTAATTCTCCCGACACTGCCGGAATCCCCGGTCAGCCAGACAACCCCTGCAAAAGCTGCTGCAAAAAACACCGCTCCGGCAGCCAGCCTTCCGTTCCGGTTCCTTACTATTATAAAAAGAAATACCAGTACCGTCAGTACCAATACCGTTCTGCTTCCCGTCACTCCAATTCCTGTGGTTAATACGGCTGCCAGCACATAGTCACAGAGGGACGGATGCTTTTTGTTACAGAGAAGCACAATCCCAATCAAAAGGAACAGGGCAAAGGTGTTTGGATACTGGAAAAAACCGCCCAGGCGTCCATTGGAATATAAGTGCTCCTTCATAAAAGGCACAAAAAATCCTATAAACCCGATAAGGCACATAACCGCACCTACATACGGAATAGCAGTAAAAAGCTTATCCCGATATCCGGAATCCGTCTGCTGTACGAATAATAATAACAGCACAATCCAGGAAATCCTGAAAATTCCTAAAAAAGCCATGCCGGAATCCACCGCCCAGATACAGGTTATAAGATAAGAAATGAGAAGCAGCAATGCCAGTGAAAATCCCACTGTACCCTGACACTGTATATTCTTTTTCCTTCTCATGCCCGCCAGCAGAATCATCCCTAACACAACCGTAGCGATTGCACCACAAAACTCATAATACATTCCATAAAAAAATGGGAGCAAGCAAAAAGCAATTAAAATCCATAATCTCATCCCCTGCTCCTCTGTCTTAAGCTTCATTTTATCTTTACCCCCATTTCTATTCCGATACTATTCCGGTAATTGTAAAGTCTTAACCCCTGCCCTTTACGAAAAACCCCCGGATGCCGGAGTTTTTCTCTGGCATCCGGGGTATATAAACACAATTTCATTCCCCTGGAATTACTTTGCGTATATCTCTACATAGAAGACTCTGCTGCCCTTTTTGAGGGTTAGTGTGCTATAACCCTTTTTCTTAACCTTGATTTTACCGGTTTTCTTGCTATAGCTTAATGCATCGCTCTGGTTCACCGCCTTGTAACCGGAGCCGATATAATTCTTTAAGCTGATGGTCTTTCCCTTCTTCGTCTCAAAGCTGAGTCTTAAATTCTTCTGCTTGGACAGGTTCAGCTTCTTAATCTTGGAACCATAAAAGCTTAAATATTTAAGCTTGGTATTTTTCTTCAGGTTCAAAGTGCTAAGCTTTGTCTGATAGCACAAAAGACTCGTAAGCTTTTTGTTATTGGCAAGATTTAATTTGGAAACCTTGGTGCAGCCTGCATTTAGGCTTGTCAGATTCTTGTTTTTTGACACGTCAAGAGTCTTTAAATTCTTATTACCATTTACACTAAGATAAGTAAGCTTTTTCAAATTTTTAAGACTAAGGCTCTTAATATTATTATCTGCCGCATACAGACTGACAACAGATGTCGGCAGCTTTAAAGAGGTCAGACGTTTATTGCCAATACAGCCTACATACTTTAACTTTTTATTAGCCGAAAAATCCAAAGACTTTAAGCTTGTCCTGTCTATACTAACACTTTCCAGCTGCTTTAATTTTTTCATTCCTGTGAGCTTAGTGACAGGCGCTGATATATACAGTCCCTTTAGATTCGTATACTTAGAGACATCTATGCTCTTAAGCTGTATTCCTAATGACAGTGTTTCAAGTCCACTCATATTGCTAAGGGAAACTTTGGTTATCTTCTGTCCGTTGACCATCACACTCACCGCTTTCGGAGCATTCACCGTAACACTCTTTAAGCTCTTTGAACCTGAAACATCAACTAACTGTGCACTAGAAGCTGAAACCTTTAAAGATGCTGCCGAAACACCTCCCAGACTGACACAAAAAAGATTCTGGTCTGATGAAAAAGAAGAGGCACCATACTTCTCAGCTGTAAAATACCTCAATCCGCTAAACTTTTTGATACAGTCTGTATTGTAAACCGTGCCATCCGTACCGTATACTGACAAATATTCCACTGAATCCGTATCAACGGAGAGTACCCCGGAAGAATCCCTGCGAAAGGTACCGGAAGAGCCAAAATCATACTCTATATATACTGTATCTTCGCCAAGCTCATCATCACCGCTTACACTCTCCTTTACAATGCGCTCCAATGCGTTTCTGATTGCCGTATCCGGAAAATTCGCCGCATTAACAGGCACATAATTTTCAGCCAGAGCATCACTGCTTCCTGCTGTCATACCGATTGCCAAAATTGCCAATGCAAGAAAAGTTTTCATAATCTGTTTCATTGTTTCTCCTCCTCTTAAGAAATAAATTATTCCTTATTGCTTGTATAATATAAAGATAGCATATTTTAATCTCTCAATCAATATAGAATGTCCTCTCGGAAGCCCGAACCTCCATATCATAGCATTCAATACCGTCAATGTGGATAAAGCTTCCTTCTTCCACATGCCCTAAAAAATCCCTTACCGCAGCTGCTTCTCCCTGAACCTCCAATTCCACCCTTCCATCATCCAGGTTAACTGCATAACCAGTAAGCCCCAAATTGTTTGCCGTATAATATGCCCGGTAGCGGAAGCCTACTCCCTGTACCCTTCCACTCACGAAATAATGCTTTCTGACCACCATTTTGCACACCTCTTTACCTGAAATACTTTTCAATCACCTCTAACAGCCCATCCTCATCATTGGTATATTTTGTAACTATATCCGCAGCTTCCTTTACCGCTTCCTGGGCATTCGCCATGGCTACCCCTACACCTGCATACCGAATCATGGAAATATCATTAAAGCCATCCCCACATGCCACCGTGTCTGCCCTGTCCACGCCAAGCTTTGCAAATAAATGCTGTAAGGATGCGGCTTTGTCTACCCCGAGTGGCATTGCCTCAATAAAAAATGGTTCGGAACGGTATATACTGAGGATTCCCTCGTACCTTGATGCCATTTCCTTTTCCAGCTTTGGTGCCACATCCACATCAGCTGTAAATAAACATTTATTCACATCAAAATCCACATAAGACGCAAAATCTTCTACCTGCTTTAACTCCATATGGTTCAGCCCCGCCTCAAACCGCATGTGTTCATCAATCCGGGTTCCTGCAATCACGGTATCATCTTCATAGGTTACCAGCCCCATGTCATGCTCCTTCGCATATTCCCATAACGGTGCAATACATTCCCCCGGAAATATCTGCTGGTGCACAATCTCCCCGGTCTTCACATCCGTAATTCTTGCCCCGTTAAAGCAAAGTACATAGCCGCCAAACTTATTAAGCTGTAAAATATCTGATATCCATTTCACTCCATGAACAGGTCTGCCGGATGCAATTACAATCGTATGTCCCTGTCTCTGGATATCCAGCAGGGCTTCCAATGTCTCAGGTGTAATTTCCTTTCTGCTGTTCGTCAATGTTCCGTCAATATCTAAAATCAATATTTTCCTTTTCATGTTTTTTACTTTTTCTCCTGTGATATATTCTACGCTTCCCGGCACACGCCAAGCATCTCATCCAGTATTACCTTTGCAACCTCTTCCTTTGTCAGCAGCGGGAGCTCCCTGGTTCCATCTCTTTTAATTAATGTCACCACATTAGTATCCGTTCCAAATCCGGCGCCTGTTACCTTCAGATTATTTGCCACAATCATGTCCGCATTTTTATTCCTTAATTTCTTTGCGGCATTCTCCAATAAATCCCTCGTCTCCATAGCAAAGCCGCAGACCACCTGATTCGGTTTCCTGTGCTCTCCCACATATTTTAAAATATCTGCCGTCCGGATAAGCGGAATCGACATATCTTCCTCTTGTTTCTTAATCTTTTCATCTGCTACAGTCTCCGGGGTGTAATCTGCCACCGCTGCCGATTTGATAATAAAATCCGCTTCTTTCATATGCTCCTTCACTGCCTCAAACATATCCTTCGCACTCACCACGGCAACAACCTTGACAAAAGGCGGCTTTGAAATGGAAGTCTGCCCTGTAACAAGTGTCACCTCTGCTCCGCGCTCCATTGCACATCTTGCAATGGCATAACCCATCTTCCCGGTGGAATGATTTGACAAAAAACGTACCGGGTCAATTGCTTCACGAGTTGGACCCGCCGTCACCAGCACCTTTTTTCCTTTCATATCCTTCTCGTAGTGCAGCTCCCTTAAAATATAATCCAAGAGCACCTCTTCCGGCGGCAGTTTGCCGGCTCCGGTATCTCCGCATGCCAAATACCCTGTGGATGGGGAGATAATTTCATAATCATACTGTTTCAGCTTCTCCAGATTATCCTGCACAATTGGATTTTCAAACATATTTGTGTTCATGGCTGGCGCAATCAGCTTTGGCACTTTACATGCCATAATTGTCGTGGTCAGCATATCATCCGCAATCCCGTTAGCAATTTTTCCAATCACATTGGCAGAGGCTGGTGCCACCATAAACAAATCCGCCCGCTTTGCCAGCGCCACATGCTCCACATTGTACTGAAAATTACGGTCAAAGGTATCCACTAAGCACTTGTTGCCTGTCAACGTCTCAAAGGTAATCGGATTAATGAAATTCGTAGCATTCTTTGTCATAATCACATTGACATCAGCATGAAGCTTTACCAGCATACTGGCAAGATTTGCAATTTTGTAAGCTGCAATGGAGCCGGTCACTCCAAGCACTACTGTTTTTCCCTGTAGCATAATTTTTCTCCTCATTATGTAAGATTTAAAATTCCGGACTCAATTCTCCGTATTTCTCATAGCGGGAAACCTGGCGAATCCGGTTCTCATCATCCACAAACACCACATGGGGCTTATGCGCCTTCGCCTCCTCCGGTGTCATCTGGGCATAGGACATAATAATGACATGGTCACCTACTGCCACCTGCCTTGCCGCAGCACCATTTAAACAAATCATGCCGCTGTCCGGCTCACCGGCTATGGTATAGGTTTCAAAGCGGTTTCCATTCTCCACATCCACAATTTGAACATATTCATACTCTAAAATTCCCGCAGCCTCCATCAGTACCGGGTCAACGGTAATACTTCCCACATAGTGAAGCTCTGCCTGCTTCACCGTTGCACGATGGATTTTTCCTTTTAGCATATTTATCAGCATATTTTTCTCCCTTCCGTTGTAAACCTCTTACATCAGTATCCGGTTGTCAATCAGTCTGGTAGTTCCGATATATACTGCAATCGCAATTAATACCGCACCCTTAATCCTGTCAATTGGCTGAATATTGTCAAAGCTTACCACCTCTACATAATCGATTTTAGCAAGAGGACAGGTATTTAACTTATTTATAATAATCTCCTTTACCTTCCGGGCATCCCTCTCTCCCGCCTCAATTGCCTTCATAGCCTCCTCTAAGGACTGGTTCAAAATAACTGCCTGCTTTCTTTCCTCCTCAGAAAGATAGGTATTACGGGAACTCTTTGCCAGACCATCCTCCTCACGGATAATCGGACAGCCTATGATTTCAATATCAAAATTAAGGTCAATTACCATACGCCGGATAATGGCCAGCTGCTGTGCATCCTTTTGTCCAAAATATGCCCGGTCAGCAGGTATAATATGGAATAATTTGCTGACAACAGTCTGTACACCCTTAAAATGCACCGGGCGGCTGGCACCGCAGAGCTTTTCCGGCAGCACAGTCATATCCACAAAGCTATGAAAATCCGGTCCGTACATCTCTTCCACCTCCGGATGGAAAATCCAGTCTACTCCTCCGTCCTCACAAATCTTAGAATCCCTCTCCAAATCTCTTGGATACGCCTCCAAATCCTCATTTGGTCCAAACTGCATGGGATTCACAAAAATACTGACAACCACCTTGTCATTTTCTTTTCTCGCACGGTCAATCAGACTTCTATGCCCTTCATGAAGATAACCCATAGTAGGAACTAACGCAACGGATAATCCCTGCTTTTTCCACTCCTTTACCTGTGCTCTTGTCTCCTTGATAGAACCTGAAATTTTCATATCCATTTATCTCCTTTTCCATATTATAAAGCTTTAGAAAATTGAGTTTCGCAAACACCTATTAATAAAGCTTCTCTAACACATCATCACTGACTGTATATTCATGCTTTTCCTCCGGGAAAGTTCCAGCCTTCACCTCACGGTCATAAGCGGCAAATGCATCCCGCATTACGGTTCCGATATCTGCAAACCGCTTTACAAACTTTGGAGTGAAATCACTGAACATTCCAAGCATATCCTGATATACCAGAACCTGTCCATCACATACATTTCCTGCACCGATGCCAATGGTTGGCACGGAAACCTTCTCTGTAACCAGCTCTGCAATCTTTGCCGGCACACATTCCAAAACCATGGCAAATGCCCCTGCCTCTTCCAGTGCCTTTGCATCCTCAATCAGCTTCTTTGCAGCAGCCTCAGTTTTTGCCTGCACCTTAAATCCACCAAACGCATTTATGGACTGTGGCGTTAATCCCAAATGTCCGCACACCGGAATCCCGGCATCCACAATGGCTTTTACCTGAGGACATACTTCCTTTCCGCCCTCTAATTTCACTGCCTGTGCCCGGCCCTCCTTCATGAGCCTTCCCGCATTCACCACCGCATCATATACGGAAGTCTGATAACTCATAAAAGGCATATCACAAACAATCAGCGCATTTTTCGCTCCTCTTGCCACTGCTGCACAGTGATGAATCATATCCTCCATTGTCACGGAAATGGTATCTTCATATCCTAGAATAACATTTCCCAATGAATCCCCGATTAAGATGGAATTCACTCCTGCCTCATCAATCAGCTTTGCGGTTGAATAATCATATGCCGTAAGCATAGACAGCTTTTCGCCCTTTTCCTTCGCCTGTTTAAATGTTAACACTGTATTTTTCATAGTAACCTCCTGTAAAAAACAATTCCTCAATATTTCCATATACCCTGTCCGGATTTTTCTCCCTTGCCATTGCAAGCAGCTGCCTGCCACAGGCCTGGTAAATCTCCCTCTGTCCGGGATTTAACACCGATAAATGCTTCTCGACTGTTTCCTCATCTGCACGCTCAATGGGACCGGTTAAAGCCTTAACACAGCCCTCCCTTATCACATGCTCCACATTATCCCTGACCAGTACAGAGGTAAAGCTTCTCGCCTCTTCCCCGGAAAAGCCACATTCCTCTAAAAGCCGATATCCTGCTCCCAGTACCGCTATGACATGGTTGCTCAAGATACTTGCTGCCGCATGATACTTTGGCTTTACCGCCTTATCAATTACAAGGGACGCATTGCCAAGGGCTGAAAGTGTGTCCTTCCACTGCGCCACCGCGTATGGATGTCCTTCCAGTGTAAAGCTTACCTGATTCAATTGTTGATACACGGATTCTCTGTCGCTGAACGCAAACAATGGATGAATAGAAATCGGATATCCTCCCAATTCTTCTATTCCTGAAAATACATCGGATGATAAGGAGCCACTTAAATGGCAGAAAATTCTGCCCTTCACATTTTCCTTATTTAAAGCTTCCCATACTTTCTTTACCGCTCCGTCGGGAGTCGATATGACAATGGTATCACTTGCTGCAATCACCTCTTCGGCGGTCTGAAAACAATCCGAAGCTGTAAACTGCGCTGCCCACCTGGTTTCTTCTGAAATTATACTGTAATAACCGGTTATCCGGACGTCTGCCTGCGAACTCCTTGAAGCAAAATACTTTCCCAGGCTGCATCCCGCCTTACCGGCACCAATAAAACCTATTTTCATGTTATCACCCCTTTGTTCTCCCAGCCATTCAATGACCGGTTGATTTTCAGTGACAACACCTATCATTCGATGCAGTTTCTTACGAATACCGCTCGAACAGTAATGTACCATTTCTTTCCATGGATTTCAAGCTATTTTGCCGGAATCCATGAACTTTTTTCTGTACAATCTGCAATTGTTATTTTGACCTGTCCCGGAAAGCATAACGAAGGGTGTATAAAACCACTCCGCCGCATATTGCGGCAGCTGTCAGTACAATATAGGTCAATGTAAGCGCCACCGACCTGTCATACACCTCATAATAATCCGTAAGGGAAAAAGCAATTAAAAATCCAGGCAGAAAGGCAGCCATTGTCGTACTAAATACTGCAATCAGACTTCCCTGCAATGTCATATTGCGCTCTATAAAATAAACCAGAACAACAAAAACAGCAATCTGAATCACTGACATCAATATCCGCTCATATCCGGAAAGAAATAATTCTGCCGTAGCAGAACTTAACTCCATATCCGTTCCCTTCACCAGCTCCACAATTGTATTAATACTCCGGTATCCCACCAGCATAACAGACTCCGCCATGGTATAGCCCAGTCCCAAAACAACCGTCATGACAAAGGACAGCTTTTTCTTCATGAGTAAAGCGGCAATCATTATTATTGGAATACATGCCAGCACTGCCCCTGCTGCCGCCACCACCAGCAAATAGGGAATATAATGGGCATTCATAAACTCTGCAAAATCTGTATGATTAAACAGCCATGCCAGACCATGCTCCTTTATCCCCCATTCCATTGCCATATAAGTGATAACTCCTGCTAAAAATAACAGCAGCAGCGATACTCTCTCTTTGGAATTTTTTACAAGCATCAAAATCAGTATTACAACCGGAACCAGGATACTGATTACGGCATTGACTGCCAGCGCAACAATATCTAATGTCATATGCATTCCCCTTCATTTATCAGCTTTTCTGTATCTTTACAGCAGCTCTTATTTTAACGCCTTCTTAAGTGCCTCCAGGTTCTCTTCCATTAAACCGATATAATCCAGTCCTTCCTCTTCCTGTTCCGCTGTCAGTCCCTCAATGGGATTCAATACCATGGTCTCTGCACCAATTTCGGAAGCAATTGTATTGGCTACCTTGGGACTGACCAGTTCTTCAAAGAAAATAACCTTGATTTCCTCTTTTTTGCAAAAATCAATGATTTCTTTCATTCTCGCAGAGTCCGGTTCGGAATCAGCAGTCAGCCCCTCTACCGCCTCCTGCTTTAATCCATATTCCTGGCACAAATAACCAAATGCCTCATGTGCCACTACAATGGTATCCCCGGAAAGACCCGTTAACTCCTCACGGTATCTGGTATCAAGCTTCTCAAGCTTTTCTCTGTATGCCTTGTAATTTGCCTCATAATAGCCGGCATTTTCACCGTCCATTTTTACAAGGGCTTCCTTAATAACCAATACCTCTGCCATTGCATTTTCCACACTTAACCATGTATGGGGGTCCGTTTCCCCATCCCCAGACTGAAAGGTATCAATCTCTTTTGCCGCCTCCACAACAACAAGCTTTTCATTGCTCAGGCTCTTTAAGGTCTTGTCCACAAAATGCTCCATTCCTGCCCCATTGTAAATAAAAAGCTCTGCCTGTTCCATCAGCTGCATATCTCCCGTAGACAGTTCAAAATCATGGGGCTCCATTCCTGCCGGCACCAGATTGATTACCTCCGCTTTGTCGCCAGCTATATTTTTTACAAAATCATACATGGGATAAATGGTGGTGACAACTGATATTTTATCCTCCTCCTTAAATCCCCTTGAACTGCTGCCTGCGGCGCATCCGCTTAACCCAAATGCCAGAAAAACCGCTGCCATCAGGACCGTTATTTTATTCCATATTTTCACATTTTCCTCCTGTCAGTGATGATAATCTGCCATCCGTGCAGTATAATCATCCGCTATCTGCTTATATTTATTGTAATCTTTGTCCTTCAGTTT
>JAXVOW010000017.1:0-4010 GCA_037301995.1 bacterium
TTCCTCCTGACAGAAGGTCATTTCCGTTTCCTCCGTACAGGATGTCATCTCCTTCTTCTCCATAGAGCGCATCATTACCGTTTTGTCCATACAGTGTGTCATTCCCTGCTCCACCGTACAGGTAGTCATCCTCGAATGTCGGGGCTTTACTGTTACTATTATGCCCGGTTATACGGTCATCCCCGGAGCCTCCGTAATAATACCTTGCCTTGTCCTTCAGCACTTCTATGTCCCAGCTGCTTCCGTCTGCAAACTCCACCTTCTCCACTTGGCGGTTTGCATTGTAGAAGAACTCCTCCACCACAATACGGTCTCCGCTTTTTATGTTGGTCAGGCTCAGGTGGTTGTTTTCCCTTGCCACAAGGATGTCCTCTTCACGGATTCCCTCCCCGAAACGGATAGTATCCATTCCACTGTTCTCCACAATGGTATCCTGTCCGTCTCCAAGGTAAAATATATAGGTATCATTTCCATTCCCACCACGAAGCGTGTCATTTCCCGTCTCTCCAATCAATAAATCGTCACCACTTGTTCCAGCAATTGTATCATCTCCGTAATACTTTACGCCGTTGCAGATATCCGTACTCACAACAGAAAATGTTGTATTTATAACATCTCTTCCGATACAGGAATCAATGCCTGTTAACATCAGATTATCAACAAATTCAAGAACATGCTTCTTTTCTTTGGCATCACTTGCATACTTATCTAAATATTTTTGCGCAACAGATGTAAAATCCAACATCAATTCTCCGTTTTCATTGACATCCATATTCATATACATTTCCGCATATTCTTCTGCATAGGTTGTCTGCATCTCTAACTGTCCATAATACAAACCTACCAGCTTGCTAAATGCCTGCTCAAGATACTTTCCTGCCTGATACACCGGATTCGTTCCATATGCACTATCAAATTTGCGCCCCGTGATTACTTCTAATGCTTCTAACTTTCTGGCATCTGAAATGTAATTACCTCTTGACGTTATATCCACATCAGCAACACCTGTCCAGAGATATATAATGTCAGGTATCATAGATTTCCGAATCTCACTGGATTCTTCCGCAATATAAGACTCCACCATTCTCTTCAATTCGCCAGTTTCATCCAGCATCATTGCCTGATGGAGACTGTATTGGTTTCCTTTTCCCTGAATATCCGGCAGCTTCATAACATCCTCTGATATTTCTATATCCATGTCCAAAGTCGTTTCCACTACCGTAGTATCAGCTGCGTCTTTGTCAAACCAGACATCCTCTACCAAAGCGATACTTCCGTCTGCTTTTATGTAATAACCTTTCTGGGTATGGGTATTACCCTGTTCATCCGTCTCATTAATTGTCTCATAATCCAAACCAATACCCGCAATACCCGCTTCCTGTAAGGTCAATAGTTCCCCTTCATCCACAATACCATTCTGGTTCCTGTCCTGCCAGATTTTAAGTTCGGAATATATAGCATCCTTTGTATTTATCACACCATCTGCATTTACATCAAAGGCTGCCAAAGCTTCAAATCCATTAACTGCATTGATTCCCTCTGCTACCGCTGTCAGGTCGCCAAATAATTCCCCGCCATTATCGATGTTTCCATTACCATTTAAATCTCTTACAAGTAAGCCATCATCTGCTGAAACCCAGCCGATTTTCTCTGCAAACCCATTGTTATCAAAATCAAAATTGACACCATCTTTTAAGGAAACGGTTTCAATACCATCGCCGTCTAAGTCAAAGATAAGCGGGTCTACCGGGTAGGTATAGGCGCCGGCATCGTCATATAGGTTAAAGATAGTATCAAATAAATCACTTAAATTATCTCCTAATTCTGTTCCGATTACACTTGCTGCAATTAAAATAGCTAACGCTGCCCAAAAATTCGTGATCGAAAAAGTTACAATTGCTGCTTCTGCAAAAATAGAAACAGAAGCACCTGTTAGTAATTGAAATCCATAATCTCTAAGGTACTTACCACCTTCATCTTCACTTCCATTTGAAAATGCATAAAAGGATTGTGCAACAGCTCTAAGCCCGTTCCAAACATTACATGCCATTCCTATTGTTGATGAAACAGATACTGTTGCCCCAGAAGAACCCGAACCATTAAATGTAACTTTGCTACCTGTTAATTTCTCATATTTTGATATTAAATGTTTCACTTCTTCATCCGGTATATATATATCTTCTCCACCTGCATCTTTTTTTAAATATGCCATAATTTTTGCGAATATTGAATCATCATCCATCTCTGTTAAAATTACTGCTTCATTTACATCATTCATTTTCTTCTCGCTCCTTGCCTTTTATTTCTTCATAAATACATTCTATTAATATATAAATTATTTTAGGGAACCAATATACTGCTGTAAAAACACCCATAATTATCAATGTTATTTTTCCAGAAAAGAGTTTTGCAAATCCAATTCTTATATTATAGATTGTTTCTATAATCGTTGCTATTACACCTAGAATAATCCATATTATAATAATAATTGGTGCAAATTCTGAGCTTATATCTCTAAATTTTGCATTTTCTCTTATAAAACCTTTTTTTAAATTTTCAATAAAACTATCTTTTTTATGACAGGTCTCCTCCTTTTCACCATTACTTCTTAAATTTTTTTCTTTTTTATTCGATTCTTCTATACCATTGTCATAACCTAGATTCGCATTTTTTGTTATCATAGGATGTGTCTTTATTTCAACTGATATTTCTGCAACCTCTTTCTGTGCGACTCCCGGAAGACCAATCGCAATCAACGCATTTTTTATAATATATACTATATCATCCTCAACATATCCCCTTTCTACTAAACTAACCGGAATTACTATCTTATTAATAATCCAATGCACAAATAGCCCTGGTTTGTCCTCTTTTTTCTCAGTTTTATTTTGCATCTGTATTTCTACTAGTTCTTTATTAATGCATAATCCACATTTTAGAAGCCTGCCAGATGCTTTCCCCTCACAAAAAAAGAGAAATATATCTGACTCCCTGTCTATAGCCCACCAAAATGGCTTAAATTCTTTACCCAGATTATCCTTAAAGTCAAACGAATCAAAGTATTTTATATCCTCCTCACTTTCAATTCTTTCACTTATAAAATCCATCCTTTTACCTCCTTCCTTATAACAGAAAAGACATTGCATAAAATAAATTTTTATACTATTCCAGAACTTTTGTCTGCTGATTCCATATCGGATTTCCTCAGCAATATTTTTTATAATTATTTCTTTATACCTTCATCTTATTATATAAATAACAGCTTATTATCTTTTATTCTTCAAAAATACATTCTATTAATATAAAAATTATTTTAGGAATCCAATATATTGCTGTAAGCCCCATAATTATCAATGTTATTTTCCCAGGAAACTTGATTGTAATTCCTATTTCTTTATCATAGAGTAAATCTATAATCATTTCTATCACAATCAGAATATTATAAATTATAAAAATAAGTAACATGAGTGTTGTACATATATTTCTAAATTTTCCATTTTCTTTTATAAAACTTTTCTTTAAATTTTCAAAAAACTATTTTTTTCCACGAAAGGTCTCTTTTCTTTTCAATTAGTTCTTAATCTTTTCTAAAATATTTATTATGTAATATATTTTACCACAAATACTAACTGCATCTGTAACAGTCCTTTTTCTTAATACCGCTCCATCAGAAAATTCCTTTCTGCCAAACTAAACGGAGTTACTATCTCATTCTATAATGATGCATTCTACCATACAATTCGACATTTTCCTATTATTTTCGACATACTTTGTTTTATTGTTAATATGTCGTTAACTTTTTTAATATACTATGCCATATTAATTATTCGATAAATAATACGTACGATTATTTTCCCCTTTTATTACTCAACATTTTTACATCTATTTACCTCATTCCAAATAATTTTTTCCATCCAATAAAAGCCCAACAAATTACCTCTCACTTCCTTGCTAAATTGGAGCTATACTATAAAAGTGGACACGACAAGTAAACTTATATTACAATTAAG
>JAXVOW010000018.1:0-6085 GCA_037301995.1 bacterium
TCTTCGCCTTGATATATATAAGGAGTACCTTCCATTCCATGAATAACCGTTGCCAGCATTTTTGCCGACCTGGTTCTATATTCTTCATCATTTCCAAACCTGGAAACGGAACGAGGCAAATCGTGGTTTTCCAGAAATAAACTGTTCCAGCCTTTTCCATGTAACCCCTGCTGCCATTTGGTAAATACCTTTTTCCATTCCACAAATGGCAGAGGAGCCAATTCCCTGCCCTTTTGCTGGTCCAACACCATATGCTCAAACTGGAATACCATGGATAACTCTGAGCCATCCGGATTACTAAACCTCTTCGCCGTATCAATGGTTGCACTCCATGCCTCACCCACAGTAATCAAATCCGCCTTTTGAAAGGTTTCCCGGCTCATTTCCTGTATGTAGTCATGCAGTTTCGAGCCCTCTGCCATAATTTTTCGGTCCGGCTCTTTTGCTATCTGGTCAATGACATCTAAACGAAAACCGCCGATTCCTTTCTCAATCCACCAATTTATCATCTCATAAACAGCCTGCCGTACCTTGGGATTATCCCAGTTCAAATCCGGCTGTTTCACTGCAAACTGATGCAGATAATACTGTCCACATTCCGGCACCCATTCCCATGCCGGACCGCCAAAAGCAGCCTTTAAATCATTCGGCAGAACTCCCGGCGTTCCGTCACGCCAGACATAATAATCGTGATATGGATTCTCTCTGCTTTTTTTTGCCTCCATAAACCATGGATGTTCATCCGAGGTATGATTTAACACCAAATCCATAATAATCCGGATTTCTCTGTCTGATGCTTCTTTAATCAGCCTTTCCATATCCTCCAGACTGCCAAAAATGGAATCAATATCCTGATAATCCGATATATCATATCCATTATCCGCCTGTGGAGATTTGCAGACCGGAGACAGCCAAATTGCTCCAATCCCCAGCTCCTTCAGATAATCCAGCTTTTCAATAATACCCGGTATATCTCCAATACCATCCCCATTACTGTCCTTGAAGCTTCTTGGATAAATCTGATATACAACTGTCTGCTTCCACCATTCCGTATTCTGCATAGCATCACCCCTTTAATCACAACTATTATTATGATTTTATAATATTGAGTTATGTTAGGTTTTTCAATTAGTTTTGTGCAAAACCAGTATTTTATATAACATTTTTTGATTTTCATTGTGCAAAATGCACAACAAGATAACGTTTGATATTATATAATAATTCTTCATCCCAAAAAAAGAGACTGCCCGAGAAGTACATATATCCTTTCAGGATATCACTATCTACAGGCAGTCATTGTATTTTCAGTATTTATATATATCTATTCCACACTAAGAACCAGCACCTCACATGATTCTAATGTAACCGTATTCTTATTGTTGATTACTGTCTGGTGCTTCCCGTTTGATAACAGAAGCTCCCTGCACCTCATCGGAAGTGTAAGTGTTACCTCATCCCGACCAAAATTTGCAAGAATCATTGCCTTTTTATCACCTAACACACGGCAAAATGCAAATACATTCTCATTCCTCTCAAATATTGGCAAAAAGTCTCCATAGACAAATACCTCCTTCCAGTCAGCAGATTTTCTTAATGCAATCAGCTTCTTATAATAAGCAAGCACAGAGTTTTCATCTTTCTGCTGGGATTCAACATTTATTTCTTTATAATTATCATTTACCCTTAGCCATGGTGTTCCTTCTGTAAATCCGGCATTATCCCGGTCATTCCACTGCATAGGGGTTCTGGCATTATCCCTGCTGTACTTAAAGCATACTTTCAGCGCTTCTTCTTTGGTCATTCCGGCATTTAACGCCCTTTCATACTGATTGCATGTATCAAGGTCGTCATATTCACTGATGTCTTTCATTCTACAGTTCATCATGCCAATTTCCTGCCCCTGGTAAATGAACGGAATTCCCCGAAGCAGTACACTCACAGTTCCCAGCATTTTAATCCCATTTGGATTCCTTGCATAATCAGGGAGATATCTGCTTGCTCCCCGTGGTTCATCATGATTTTCAATTATATTTGCAAGATATGCCCTCCCCTGGCAGCTTATCTGTGAGTCGATAATGGTCTTTTTCCATTCCATAAATTCAATATCCTTTGCATCATACCATCCGTTCTTTCCCTCTGACAGGATATGGGGAGCAAAATCAAACATGCTGCTAAAATAGCCGTTCTCTCCAACAAAATCTTCCAGTGCATCTTCTTTCATATTAAACACTTCGCCCACCGTAAATGCATCATACTTCGCAAATGTATTCTCCTTTAATTCCGACAGAAATTCACCCACACCCTGGACGTGCTCCACCATCTTTGTACAGGCACACATTCCATCCAATCCATCTGCTTCAAAATCCGGAAAATTCAAATCCTTCTTTATATTAATGATTGCATCAATCCGAAAGCCCGCAATTCCTTTATCCAGCCACCAGTTTACCATTTTAAACAGCTTGTCTCTCACAATTGGATTCTCCCAGTTTAAATCCGGCTGTTCCTTTGCAAACATATGAAGATAGAATTTGTCTGTTCCAGGAACCCTTTCCCATGCACTGCCGCCAAAATAGGAGCGGTAATTGCTTGGTGGATTGCCGTTCTTTCCCTTTTCAAAATAAAAATATTGGGCATATTCTCCCTCTGGATTTTCTAATGCCTTTTGAAACCACTCATGCTGACTGGAACAATGATTGATAACCAAATCCATTATAATCTGAATCTTTCTCTTCTTTGCTTCACGCAAGAGCAGGTCAAAATCTTCCATCGTTCCAAATTCTTCTGCAATATTGTAATAGTCCGAAATATCATATCCCTGATCCACAAAGGGAGAACTGTAGATTGGGGACAGCCAGATAATATCAATTCCAAGCTCCTTTAAATAGTCGAGTTTGCTGATAATACCCTTTAAATCACCAATTCCGTCTCCATTACTGTCCATAAAGCTTTTGGGATAAATCTGATACGCAACCTTATCGTGCCACCATTTTTTCTGCATAATAAAACCTCCTGATTCCATGCTTGCTTTCAATGTAATTACATTATACTTACATTATCAGGAGGATTCTTCTTTTATTTTGCGAAATACTTACACTATATTGACTTGTTGTTCTCTAAACTCATTTTTCTGTAGGCAGATGGTGAAATACCCTTACTCTGACGGAATCTTTTAATAAAGTATCCTATATTATCATAGCCACACTGCCCTGCAATGTCTATAATCTTATCTTCACTCTCTGACAGTCTCCGGGCTGCCTGATTTATCCGTATATCGTTCATATACTCTGTAACCGTCTTTCCCGTGTTTCGTTTAAAAAAACGGCAGAAATACTGTGCATTCATTCCCGCCACACCTGCTATTTCATCAATAGTCAATTTTTTGTCATAGTTCTTGCGGATGTATGACAAAACCTTTTTTAAAATATCCAATTTTCCGGTATCTGCCTCCTGTATTCCCACAGCATTTTTCAGATATCCGTTCCGATATAGGCAGGCAATAAGATTATAAAGCCCTGCCTTTACCCTTAAATAAGCACTTAGTTCTTTTTTCATAGCATCCTTAAACATTTCTTCATATAGGCCGACAACCTCTGTCCATATCTCATCTTCTGGTTGAAGAATCTGTGGAAAATGCATCTCTCCCTCCATCAAAGGACGGATAATCTTATACTGGATTCCATCGTAATTTTCAAAGCTTAGCATTCCAAGATCAAACACCAATGCCCATTCTTCATTCTCCACATCGATTTGAATCGAATGTATTATCTCTGCACTAATAAAAACAAGCGCTGGTGCTTCCTGTACATATTCCTTCATATTAATGGTAAATGTAAATGTTCCCTTTTTCAGATAAATGATTTCTGTCTCCGGGTGCCAGTGCAGCGGAACCGTAAATTTGGTATCTCCATCCCACCAATAAACAGCGTAAGGATAGATATTCGTTCCGTGAATTACATTCTCCTTTAATATGCTCTTTTCCATTGCACCATTTCTCCTCTACACAATATCATTTACCCAGGACTGGCTAATAAACTTCACGCTTTCCCGCACAATCAATTCTGTGGGCAGAACTAATGAATCCAGCCCGATATCCTCGCCCTTTATTTTCATCATCAACAGTCTGACAGCCTCCCTCCCCTTTGCTTCCGGACTCTGTCTTACTGTTGTGAGGGGCGGTCTGCAAAGTCTTGCATATATATTGTCATCAAAGCCGGTAATGGATATATCGTGCGGTACCATAATTCCCGTCTCCTGAAATATATTGATTGCTTCACTTGCAAGTAAATCCGATACAAATACACCGGCTGTATATTCTTTTTTTGCCTTTTTGATGGCAAACTGCCGTAATATTTCGTGGCGAATATACTGTTCCGGCGGCAGGTAAACATAATCCTCCATTGAAAATTCCAGTCCCGCTTTTTTTAACGCTGCTTTATACCCCTGCAGCCTTTTTGCATTATTGGTAACCGCCGGATATTCCTGGTCACAGAAAAAGGCAATCCGCCTATGACCTCCCTTTATCAGATAGGAGGTAATCTCCTGCATTCCCTCTTTGTCCCGTAAACCTACATTGCAGTAATTTCCCGTTCCTGAATCAATAAACACCAGAGGATAGGGACTGGCACCAGCAAGCTCCTCACAAAACTCAGTATGATACCCTACCATAATGCCACCCTCCACATTGTAACCGTCAAGGAGCCTTTTTAAATCCACAAAATCCTTCTGTACGGTAAAAATAACGCTTCTTCCATATTTGCGAAGCTCTAGTTCAATAGCCCCCAGTACTTCACCAATGAAGGGGTCTACAACAATATTTTCTTTTCCCCATGTGTCAAATCCTATGACAACCAGAGGAATGGCTCCTTCTTTTTTCTTCTCCGTGCGGTAATAGTTATTCTCTATTAATGCCTGCTCAATCCTTCTTCTGGTCTCCGGTGACATTTTCTGTATTTTCCCATTCAATACATTGGACACGGTTGTAGGACTGACTCCCAGCTGCTCCGCAATTTTTTTAATTGTAACCATAATTCCCCCCTGTCTAATTTTCCTTTCCCGCCACCTTACAGCAGGAATCCCTTTCCACCAGATAGCATGGAATTTTTACTTTAAGCGGTGTTGTAATACTTAAATTAGAAGAAACATATAAAAAGTTTGCGCCGTGCTGTCCCATATCATATGCAGGCGCATGAATGGTTGTTAACGCCGGAGATGTGTATGCTCCCATCTCCGTGTCATTAAAGCCTATGACGGAAATATCCCCCGGTACCGTAAGCCCGTAATCCTTTATAGCCTTCATTGCGCCAAGTGCCAGTGCATCATTGGCAGTAAATACAGCTGTGGGAAGCTCCTTCTCCTTTAACAGCTGTTCCATCATCTCATAGCCGGAGGCGGTAGTGAAGCTGCCCTCACGAATAAACGGCTTATACTCCAGCTTATTTCTTTTCATATAAGAGATATAAGCCTTCTTCCGCTCATCCCTTACCGGCTCCTTATCTCCGACAAATTCCACGCCTCCCAGAAATGCAATTTTCCTATGACCAAGCTTTGCCAGATAATCCAACGCCAGATTGACTGCCTGCTTAAAATCCATTGTAAGGGTTGTAATCTCATAATTTTCCACCGGCATATCCAGAAACACGATATTCCTGCAAATCCGTATAAACTGTGAAACCTCATCCCTGCTGAATTTTCCAATGCAGATTAATCCATCCACATCCTTTAAAATCTCCACATAATTTGCATCGGAACGGAATGTCCGCACAATGGAAATGGAGTTTTTCACACAAAAGTCTTCTATCCCCTGCCGGACCAACAGGTAATAATTATCCTGCATTTCCTGCTCTGCAGAAAACCATTGTACAATCCCCAACCGGAAGGCTGCCTTATTTACATTTTTTATTTTATGATAATGTAGTCTTTTTGCAGCCTCCCATACCTTCTGTTTTGTCTCTGCAGATGCACTCAGGCTTGCATCATTATTCAAGATTCTGGAAACCGCCGCCGGTGAAACCCCCGCCTCATGTGCTATATCTTTTATGGTTGCCATATATCCTCCTGATAAAAAATTTAGTAAATTTTTATTATC
>JAXVOW010000019.1:0-8225 GCA_037301995.1 bacterium
TGCATTGACTACATAACCACCGGGACACATACAGAAAGAATAGACACCTCTGCCGTCCTTTGCCTGATGCGTAAGCTTATAGGATGCCGCCGGGAGCAGAGCAGATGCTTCACCGGTTCCATACATTGCACGCTGTATCCATGAAGCCGGGTGCTCCACCCGTACTCCTACGGCGAAATCCTTGGCGTGCATGGCAAGATTGTTACGGTACAGCATAGAAAAGGTATCCCGTGCACTGTGTCCGATTGCAAAAATAACCTGCTCGCTTTGCACCCATGTCTCAAATTCCTTATGGAGAAGCTTTACTCCAGTTATCCGGTTATGTTCAATCCGGATATCCACCGCCTTGGTATCAAATAAAAAAATACCTCCATAGGACTCAATTTCCTCACGAATCCCCTTTACTACATCTGCCAGCTTATCCGTGCCGACATGTGGCTTATAATCATACAATATATCCTCCGGCGCACCATGCCGGACAAAGGTTTCCAATATATACCGGATTCTGCCATATTTGTCCTTTACCTGGGTGTTCAGCTTTCCATCGCTGAAGGTTCCGGCTCCACCCTCACCAAACTGCACGTTACTCTCTGTATTTAAGGGCTTGCCATCAAAAAAGGCATTTACCTCCCGTACTCTTTCGTCAACGGACATTCCCCGTTCTGCAATAATCGGCACATACCCTCTCCGGGCAAGAACCAGGGCGCAGAATAAGCCTGCAGGACCAGCGCCGATAATCAGCGGATGGTGCGTAATCTCTTCGGTTCCGGATGCCGGAAACTGATATTTCACCTTATTAGTTAACATAACATTTTTATTGTTAATCTTTTGCAAAGTCTGCTTTTCCTCCGGCAGCTCCACACCAACATTATAGATATAATAGATATCCGGTTTTTTTCTTGCATCAATGGAACGCTTCAAAATCTGATATTTGGGAACCCTCTTTAGCTGAAGGATTCTCATTATCTGCTGTTCAAGCCTTCTTCTGTCTTTACTGACTGGTACTTTTATGCCTGTTATTTCTATCATAATGTCACATCCCCGTATTTTTTTACAATGGTTTCCGCTGCTTTTATTCCTGATAAAATGGCAAAGGTCAGGTTATATCCTCCGCATTTCCCATTTACATCCAATAATTCTCCGGTAATATAGAAGCCCGGATATTTCACACTCTCAAAAGTATCTATCTGTATTTCTCCTAAATCCAGTCCTCCACCGGTCACCTGCGCCTTATCATAATCCTGGTGGTGTACCGGGGTAAAAGTTAGTTTTTTCAACGCCGAGGTGATGCGGTTTATCTGCTTTTCGCTGAGGTTTTTTATTCTCTCATCCCTATCCAGATGTAACCGTTTTGCTATGTATATTGAAAAACGCTCCGGAAGGATACCGTTTAACAGCTGCAATAAGATTTCCTCCGGAAACAACTGCTGCTGCTTTAAAAAATAACTTTTCAGGGCATCCCATGTAAGTTCCGGCAGCACGTCCAAAAACAGGGAAGCATCCTGCTCATCATCAGCCCATTTATTCAGATAACAGGATAAGTTCATTATCACAATACCGGAAAGGCTGTTTTCATTAAACTGTACCTGACCTTTTTCTTTTATGCTTGTGCCATCCGGTTTTTTTAATGTAACCGCCGCATCCATGCGCACTCCTTTTGCAAGCTTTAACAGGGAATCCTCCATGTAAACCGGACTTAACGCCGGATATATTGGCTGAATCTTCATGCCAAGCCCGGACAACAGCTGATACCCGGTATCACTGCCTCCCAGCTTCGGAGCGGTCAGTCCCCCGGCAGCCAGAATTATATTTTTTGCTCTATATGTAGCTACGGTATTTTTCTTATCTGAAGCCGTGATTTCACAAATATGGTTTTGCTGCCATTGAAGCTTAATCACTTTTTTCTCAAATAAAAACTGTACCCCCATCTGCTTACACTTTTCACAGAGCAGTGCAGTAACCTGTTTGCCCTGGTTTGATTTGGGATAATAATATCCATCTGTCTCATATAAGAGAATGCCCATCTGTTCAAAGAAAGCAGTAATTTCCTGATGGGAATGCCCATTTATCCAGTCAGATAATACATTTCTGCTTTTTGAGTGGTAACAGGAAGCATCAAGCTGCCGGTTTGTGAGGTTACATTTTCCATTTCCTGCCGCACTCAGCTTACGTCCGGGAATTTTTTCCTTTTCCAATACCAGAAAATTCAATTTTTCAGAAGAACCTGCCGCCCGAAAGGCTGCAGCAAGTCCAGAGGCGCCAGCACCAATTATAATAATATCAAATACCACTATATGCTCCTTATTCCGTTAAGTAGAATAATTTTCAAGAAAATTGTATAAATCCTCTTCACTCTCCAAAGGATATCCCTCTAAAACCTTGTCCTGCAATTCTTCCGGCAGGCTATTGATTGTAATCTGGGTATATTCATACACCGTTTTGTTATCCCCGTTTAAAATTACAATGGTTCCATTAAAAGATTTTGCGTAATATCCCTTATATTCCTGCTTCTTAAATGTTTTCCGGAGAGATATATGATTGTCATTATAGGATACCAGTTCATAGGAAATCAGCCCATTTTCCCGGTCCTCATAGGAAAGATGCTTCATATATTCTTCCAGATATTCATTTACACCAGCCTTATCGCATCCCAACAGCACCGGTATACTGTCAAGCTGTTCTGTCAGGGTTCTCTGTTCATCCGGATAATAATATTCAACCTCAAATGTTGTATTCTTGTTGACAGGAAATGTCTCCTCCGTCGGAGTCGTTACATTTACATAATCCCCATTTTCATTTTTCACATATTGTTTTGGGTAGAAGAATGCATAAAAATATACACCTGCTCCAGCTAATACGCCAATCAACAGCGCCAAAACTGCAAATATTATATTACGCTTCATAAACTCCTCCTATGAATAATTATAGGAAAAGTATGACCAAAGAACCCAAAAACTATACCTTTGCTTTTATACCGGCTCTGGTTTCTTACAAAACAAATCCAAAGGGAAGAAGCTCCTTTAAGGTAAAACTTATAAGCTTATCATCCTGCTCTAATATGATTTCCGCTTCTGGCATAAACTCCTGCATCACCTGTAAACAAATGCCGCAGGGATAAGCCGTAGAGCCATTCTTAGCCGCAACAGCAATCTTTACAAATTCGCACTCTCCCTCGGAAATGGCTTTAAAAATTGCAGTCCGTTCTGCACAGTTTGTGGCACCATAAGAAGCATTTTCAATATTGCATCCAGTATACACCTTTCCCTCCTTTGTGAGAAGCGCCGCTCCCACATTAAAATTGGAATAGGGTGCATAGGAATACTGGTATGCCTGCTTCGCAGCCTGCATCAATTCTGAATCTGTCATATCCAACTCCATCTTTTAAAATATATCAAAAAGGACTATATAATATATAGCCCTTTTGCTCCCTCTTTTATTCAAATGCAACTCCTGCATTTTCACCATCACCAATGATAGAAAACCATGTCTTTCCAGGATTCAGCAAAAGCTCCTGTCCGTCCTCCGTATAATATTTCGTCTTAGCGCCTTTTGCATCCTTCTTCCATGTTATCGGAACGGACTTGCCATTGGTACAATAATAACCGTTACCCTCACCAACCTGTGTTAACTCCTGCAAATCGTTTTCCGTGTTGATGCATTCATAATGGGAAATCATAATAATAACATTCTTAAAGTCCAAAATATTATCATCCTCGGCAGCCTGGTCATCCACCTGTGGCGCATCATATTCATAGCGGTCATATAATTTCTTTTCCTCATTGTAAACAAAGTATGGCTTTGAATAATTGCTGAAATTAATATGGATTATCTTAGCATCGGAACCGCTCTCCAAATCCGTTTCTTCTTCATTAAAGGACAATACTTTTTCATGGGTTCCCTCATAATCAGCCGAATAGCCTAAGTCCTCAACGCCCTTTACAATCCGTTCACCAGTAGTATAGGCATTATGAGGCGCCACTCTGGCACTGTCCCTGTAAAATCCTGCGTCATAGGTCAGACCATTTATATTGTCAATGACGCCTTTGTCTAACAATTCCTTTGCAGGCTTAGACTGTCCGTAATGCACATAGAGCGCATCGTATTCATTTGCAATCTCAATAAAATAATGTCTTGCACTTCGCACTGAGCCCAGCTTTTCCAAGTCCTCATAATCAGAAAAAATCGGCATGATTCTTGTAATACCGCCCTCAACCATACATTCATATATGATGTCCGCCTTTTTGGTACTGGATGACGGCAAAGCTTCCTTCAGATTGTTAATCATACAGGCAACCGGCCGTTTGCTTACATAGTCCGCTGACCACTCTCCGGTCAACTCATTATAATTCATTCCGGCATGGGAATCCTCCGTGGTCGCCTCCTCTGTGGTGGTTGCAGCCTCCGTAGTTGCCGGTTCCTCGTCTTTTTTTCCACACCCTGATAACCCAAGGGCTGTAATGCCTAATATTGTCAATAAAAGTAATCGCTTTTTCATTCTCATCCTCCTTGCTTATATCACGGACAAAGTCCGCTGTTCTCCCAGGAAAGAAGCATTTATCCCAGTAAATGTTTCTCTCCTACTGTATACTATCCCTAGTATATCCTATGTTTTGTAAAATATCCTCCTGCAGCTGCTCCATGCGGCTGCGCTCCTCCTCCTCCATATGGTCATAACCGGATAAATGCAGCATACTGTGGGCAATCAAAAATGCATATTCCCTTTTTTCGCTATGGTTATATGCCGCTGCCTGTTCTGCCACCTTGTCCAGGGAAATCATAATGTCTCCCAGTATAAGCTCTCCGGAATCCGTATTGAAATAAGATGTTACATTCTGTTCTACAATTGAAAAGTCGCCCTCTTTTTCAAATTCGATTGAAGGAAAGGAAAGCACATCTGTTGGCGCATCAATATTGCGCATCCGAAGATTTGTCTCCTGAATTCCCGGATTATCCGTAAGCAGAATATTAATCTCACACTCATAAGGACACTTCAGATAATCCAGCACTGCGGATACCACTTCTTCTGCAATTTTTTCATAGTCAAGCTCTAACGAATGGGTACATTCCTTTTCTAATAAGACGGTCATAATCTCTTGTATTTTTTACCTTTCTATCACAATACCTGTCAAACCGGAAGTTAATTTCACTTTCCATACATACCCGCTTATTATATACGATATATGCTAAGAAATCAAGTTGTCCCCACAATATTTATGGACGTCCGCCCTTTTTTGTATGTCTCGTTTCATAATCATCATAAGCCTTCACAATCCGCTGGACGAGAGGATGTCTTACAACATCCTGGCTGGTGAGATGACATACGGAAATATCCTCCACATTTTTAAGGACTCTTAACGCAACATCCAGACCGCTTGTAGCATCCTTCGGGATATCCTTCTGTGACAAATCTCCTGTTATAATCGCCTTTGAACCAAAGCCGATACGGGTAAGAAACATTTTCATCTGGGCAGGGGTCGTGTTTTGTGCCTCATCTAACACAATAAACGCATTGTCAAGTGTCCGTCCACGCATATAGGCTAAGGGCGCAACCTCAATTAATCCCTTTTCCATATTCTTGAGGAAACTGTCAGCTCCCATAATCTCATATAATGCATCATACAGAGGTCTTAAATAAGGGTCTACCTTACTCTGCAAATCGCCGGGCAGAAAACCCAGCTTTTCTCCTGCCTCAATGGCCGGTCTGGTGAGAATAATGCGGTTGATTTCATTATTTTTAAATGCAGTAATCGCCTTTGCCATGGCAAGATAGGTTTTTCCGGTTCCTGCCGGTCCAACACCAAATACTATCATGTGTTTATCAATGGCATTTAAATACTGCTTCTGTCCGATGGTCTTTGCCTTTACCGGTTTTCCGCTTATGGTATGGCACACGATATCCCTGTCTAATTCCACCACCGCTTCTGTCTGGTTTTCAGCGGACAGCGACAATGCGTAATTAACATTCTGCTCTGTAATCTGGTTACCACGTCCGGCAAGGGCAATCAATGATTTCAAAATTTCAATGGTCTTTTTGACAGAGTTTTCCGCACCCATAATTTTTAACTGGTCATTACGCATAATCATGGTAACGTGCATTGTTTTTTCTATTCTTTTGATATGACTGTCAAATTCACCAAACACATTGGCAGCGCTGTCTGCCGGAATGGTAATACTCTCTTCGTAGGTATTCATTTATATCTCCTGTCTGTTACTCCTTTATTTCCTCCGGAATATTGCCGGAGGAGGATTGTAATATGGCAATGGGTTCATTCTTTATAATATTCCCATATGCAATCATTTTACCATTACTCTTTTTTATTTTAACATTATTTTCTATGATTTCTACCCCTTTTTCCTCAAAACCCTTTAATTTTTTTGAAAGTCTGGTTTCCAACAGCTTCTTTGCCTCTTCCTCCGTGTATTCCTGCTGTTCTAAGGTATATGCTGTGCGCTTAACGGTTTTATAGCCAAAGGGAAGATAAAAATTATCAAGAATCCGCGCCTTGTGTATCTGCGTATAACTGTCATAATTTTCAACATCCATTTTGGGAATGTAAGGGGTCAGACAATAATCTAAAAAATAAAATGTTATATGTTTTTTTTCCTTTCCCTGATATATCTTTTTGTAATATTTTAAATCCACATAATCCTCATATTCTTCCGTGGTTTTTCCGTATACATCCCCATCTGCTGTAACATAGCTGGTCTCCATAACCTCATTATTATCGTCATAAATATATATTGTACCTGAGATAAGAATATCTCCTTTTTTTACAGTATCCTTTACCTTCACCACCGGGGTTCCCTGTCTGGTAATCATTTTTGTCAGCACAGCATCCTTTGCTGCCACTAAATCGCCGGTTTTGGAATCCTCTGTCTGTACCTTTGGAGCCATGCCCTCCTCTAAATATACCGTGAGGCTGGTGCCCTTTAATTCACAGCTAATCCATGAAATTTCATCAAAATCCTTCCGCAGGGATTCTTCCAGCTTGGAGCAGTCAACTTTGGATTTTATGGTTCCAAGTGGAACATATTGCTCTTCAATCACCTTTAACAGGCTGTCTGCAACCAGTTTATCCTCGCCAGTTACCTTTACCTCCCATACAAAAAGCGACAGTACATATACCATGACACAGAACAGAAGAAATCCCACAAGAAAAGCAGCTCTTTTTTTGTGCTGTTTCAAAAAATAGGGAAGTCCGTATTTTTTTAAAAGCCTTATTTTCATATTTGTTTTTTGCAGATAAGGCTTCATTTTCATGAGATTTTTTCTTCCAGTATAAAAAATATATCCCTGCTCTGTACTTTCCACATCCCATATCACAACATCATTTTTGATAATCAGGTTCATGAAACGTTCAGGGGCAAACCCATATACCTCAGCTTTTACATATCCAAAAATATAGCGCAATAGAATTAACAGCATATGTCTCCATTCGATAGATAGCTTATTGTATTGATAGTACCGGTTACTTTCATGTCGCTGCCTGAAAAATATTGTATATGTAAATTACATCCATATATACGCAGTGTAACCTTTTTGCAGGCAATTACAACCTCCTCTGATGTATACAAAAGAATTCCTTTATAATTTTCAATTAATGCTTCGCGGTTTCCGGAAAGCCGCAGCAAAACATCACCATATATCACATCTCCCGGTAATTCCAAAAAATACACCTGCCAATAAGTTCTCTCTTTAGTATATGTATGAAAAGATAAGGATATGATATGAAAAAAGGGTTACCGCTTTCATAAACGGTAACCCTGATAAATTCATATTATTTGAACTTTCTTTTTCTAGCTGCCTCTGACTTTTTCTTACGTCTAACGCTAGGCTTCTCGTAATGTTCTCTCTTACGAATCTCCTGCTGAATACCAGCCTTCGCACAATTTCTCTTGAAACGACGAAGAGCGCTGTCTAAAGTCTCGTTTTCTTTTACTACAACATTTGACATTCTCTCACCCGACCTCCCTTCAGTTGCATATTGTGTCTGCCATACAACCTTGGGTTATTTAAAACACAACTAAGATTATAGCATAAATTTCCAATACGTCAATACCTTTTCAACACAATTTATCCCAGTTGATTTTTGGCAGCTTCCTTTGCCTTTACAATGGCATCCTGGATTCCGGCAGGATTTTTACCGCCAGCCTGCGCCATATTCGGACGTCCGCCGCCGCCGCCGCCCACAAGTGGTGCAATCTCTTTAATCAGATTACCAGCA
>JAXVOW010000020.1:0-17310 GCA_037301995.1 bacterium
AACTGTACACGGAAGCCTCTATTAACCTGAACCTGACCCTTGTCATCTACCCAAGGTACTCTGAACATAAACTGTCTGTCTGGCTCAGTAATTCTCTCTAAGATTGCCTCTCTTCTGTATAACTCCTCATTTGCATCAATTACAGGTCTTAAAGAATTTAAAACCTCCTCAACAGCCTGTAAAAATTCTGGTTCGCTCGCATTTTTTGTCTTTACCTGTGCAAGCACTTCATCAACATAAGACATTCTTTTATCCTCCTTAAATTTTATAGGTCTTTCACATTACTGCTTAATATTTTAAGATAAAAAAAGCCTATATTCTGACAGGCAGAATACAGGACTTAATATAATTAAGCAAAAAAAGAACACACGAAAAGACGTGTGTTCTTTACCTAAGACGCCTTTGTCTGGTAAATATTATACAAAAGACCCTTAATTTATGCAAGATATTACTTTTTTAATTAAATTTTATTATGTAATCAGTGCGCTTTTCTTAATTTTATTAAGTTGTAGATTTAATTATAAAGGTTGCTCCTCTTTTTCACTTAATTTTATTAAGTTCTCTGTGTTATAACACATCAATTCGTCATAATATGTATATTATATCGCTCACATAATTATAAGCAATATACAATAATCCAATCGTCTATTCATATGTTTTATATTATAAATCCCATAACGTTGATATAATCATAACCGCTTTATTTTTTACACATATCCGTACAGACCTCTTACAGACACCTCACCGGATATAACAGTTTCCCGCTGCCCGTTGCAATCCTCCACAATCAAACCACCCTTGTCGTCAATGCCGACTGCGGTAAGAATCCGTTCTGTTCCTTTTTCTATAATCTTTACTTCCCTGCCACGGTTTACCATGAGTCGGTTATATTCCTCCGAAAGCTTTGTTAAATCCTCGGTCTCTAAAAAGGTCTCATAATATGTCTCAAACACATTCAGAAAGGTTCCCAGCAGCTCCGCCCGGTTTACCTCTTTCCCTGTCTCCAGCCGGATGGAGGATGCCATATCTTTTATCTCCTCCGGAAAATCCGTCTGGTTTGTATTGATTCCAATTCCCACTACAGCATAATTAATGTATTCCAAATCTGTGCTGCTCTCGGTTAATATTCCACACAGCTTCTTTCCGTTGGCAATAACATCATTTGGCCATTTAATCATTGTGTCTAAAGCAGTCACCTGCTTGATGGCTTTTGCCAAAGCCATGGCAGACACCAGCGTTATAATGGATGCCCTGTCCACCAAAACCTCCGGTCGTAACAGAATGGAAAAATAGCAGTTGCCCGCTGGTGAAACCCAGGTTTTTCCACGTCTTCCACGCCCCGCCGTCTGACATTCCGTCACCACCACTGTACCGTTTATGGCATCATGCTCTCCTAACCGCTTTGCCTGTATATTGGTGGAATCCATTTCCGGCTCATATAAAATGGTGCTTCCAAGCCATTTTGTGTGCAGATATTCCCGAATCCGCATTTCGTCAATCACATCCGGCTCTGCCAACAGCTTATAGCCCCTGTTATTGACAGAGTCAATCCGGTATCCCTCTTCCTTCAGCGCTTTGATATTTTTCCACACAGCAGTCCTTGATACTCCTAACCTGTTACAGATGTCCTGACCGGATACATAATCTGCATGCTGCTTCAACAATTCCAAAATCTTGTCTTTCATGTTTCTTCCTTCTATTTCTATATTCTTGATTCCGCCTCTTCTTTTTTTAATTTCAGCATTTCATACAGTGCTTTTCCCACTTCGCTCTTTCCCATAAAGGGAATTACATACTGCTCTTTGCCAATATACATCTGGATGATGCTGTAATCCATATTGTCATTTGGCACAACATATCCCAAATCCCGGATTTCCTCATAGCCAATCTTTAACTCCTTCCGGTGAAGCTTCAGCGTAAGGAGTTTATCTCCAAAAACATAGGTGATATCATATGCCTGTGCCTTAAATGTCTGCTTTAACAGTATGATTCCATAGGTCAGACAGCCCCCGCAGAGAATAACCGTAAGCAGCACACTTTTATGTTCTTTGCTTATGATTACAACCACCAGGCGGAGAACGGCAATCAAAATGAAAATACATGCGGTGAAACGCATTGCCATGCGGTTTGCTCTATTTTTTTTTACGGTATGCTCCATATCTATCACTTCTCCTCTGTTTCTTTCCAGTTTATCTTACTACATAAAAGAAAAAAAAGATAGCTAAATTTAGGCAGCCTCAGCTTTTTCTTGAAACTGGGACTGTGCTTCTCTGTTTCTGTAATGCACTCTCCTTTACACTCAAAAATGGTCCACTGGACCATTTTCTCATATGCTTGGCAACGAAAAAAGGTCAGCTATAAACCTTTATGGTCTATAACTGCCCTTACGCTGTTTAAACTGTTAATTTCTAATTGGCTACAGCCGCATTCTTCTCTGTTAATGCTTCTATTTCCTCAACTGTAAAACCTGTAATTTCTGCAATATCTTCATTGCTAAGTTTTCCCATTCGTTTCATCTTGACAATCATTTCAATTTTTTCTTTCTCAACTATATCTTCAACAATCCGGCACATGGCTTCCACTCCTTTCGCATCTTCCTTATAGTACCTGACCTGCTCTGCCAGTGGTTTATAATACATATCCGCTGGGTTCTTACATGAAAAATCGTGCATGAGCTTTCCGATTGGGCTTTCATCACGATATGCGCCATTCACATAAACAATATGCGTTCCATCACCCAAAGGCTTTCCTGTTTCTGAAACAATCCTGTCCGCATGATAAACCGGAAGATTTGCTCCCATTACGTCATTCTCTGTAATAAAAATAACATAGCTTTCCGGAAGCTTATCATAATCTTCACTTTTTACAAGTGTATTGGCATCCATCATGCTGCTGTTATATCTTGCCCGTTTCACTCCGGCACCTTTATCGGAACGCTGTATCTCCACATCTATCGGCTCATTATCAGTATCCCTTGCATCAATATCCAGCCTTACAGAGTGTCCCAATAAGTTTTTAATCTCCCTCTGTGTATGCACCTCGCTGACCTTAATATCCGGCTTATCTAATATAATACGCAAAATCAGTTCCGTACATTCAATGTTTTCATCAAATACCCGACTCATAAAGTCATCATCAAGCAGGCGAAACTCTTGAATTTTCTTTAAAAGTTCTTCCCGTTTACTGCTGTTATTTTTCAATGGCACTTTACACCTGCCTTTAAATAAATTTTCTCATGTTCATAGTATCATAAAATCCTTGATTTTTCAATCGTTTTCCAAGTTCACTCTTGTACTCCTGTCAACCTTCTGCTGACCTGTCGTTTTGTCGATGAGGGGAATACGCTCTCCGTATCTTCACAAAATAAAACAGTTCCCAGACAGAACTTCATTGCACTGTGGGAACTATTGTTTTATTGTCAAAACAAACTATCTAGTTGTCATTAGCCTTATACAATATAATATCTCCTGGTGTACATTCCAGTACATAACAGATACGTGCAAGAATATCGGCATCAATCTTTTCCACATGTCCGCCATACCATTTATCAATGACCTCAAATCTCGCATTTATTGCCCTTGCTAAAGCATTTCTCGTGATACCTTTTGCATCCATATATTCCTTAATGTTAATTTCTATATTTCCATATTCATTTATTGTATAAATTTCTTTCCCCATAATAACACCTCATATGCCTATACTAACCAAAAAGCAACCAATTGGCGATTCCTATATATAGTGTTACTATTAAAATAGTAATTTATTTATACTTTTGGGATTCACATACCATTTAATTGTCACTGGTTGTTGTGACATAGCAAATAATATCACCAGGTGTACACTCAAGTACATAACATATTCGGGCAAGAATATCAGCATCAATTTTCTCCACGGAACCCTTATACCATCTGTCAATAACCTGAAATCTTGTATGTACCGCTTTTGCCAAGGCATTTCTTGTAATACCCTTTGCATCCATATATTCTTTAATATGAATTTGAATTTTACCATATTGGTTAATTGTATAAATCTCCTTACTCATAACTTTACCTCATAGTTATATACTAACAAAAAAGTTACAAGTTGACGAGTGCCATATAAACTGTTACTATATACATGGTAATATATGATATTTTAGAGTATAACCAGGGAGGCTAACCATGACAAAGGAAGATATGATTTTACTAATAGAAGTTTCAGATGATTTATGCAGAATGGACCAGTCGTTAGAAAAATTAACCGGCTTAGGATATGCAAGTGGAGACTTTACAAAGCTGGGAAATATCTATGAGGTAATCCGCCATAATTCCCATAGCATTTACCAGAAGATGCCTACAGATGAATCCAGAGAAGTTTCCTACAATATCATTATGGACACCAGCTTAGCCGTAGAGAAACGGGCAGATTTGTTATTGTATGGCAGAGAAAAAAGGTAGACAGCTTGCTGCCAGCTGTCTACCTTCAGTCTTTATTATCTGTAAATAATATCATTTCTTCCAGGGCCATTGGAAATCATTGTAATTGGAAATCCAAGCTGCTCCTCAATAAACTCAATATATTTTCTACAATTCTCCGGAAGGTCTTCATACTTTGTAATCCCTCTGATATCACTCTTCCAGCCAGGAAGTATCTCAAGCACCGGTTTTGCTTTTTCAAGCTTGCCGGTTGTCGGGAAGTCTGTTGTAACCTCTCCGTCAATCTCATATCCCACACACACCGGAATCTCATCTAAATAACCCAATACATCAAGAACGGTAAATGCCACATCTGTGGTTCCCTGAATCCGGCAGCCATACTTGGAAGCCACACAGTCAAACCAGCCCATTCTTCTCGGACGTCCCGTAGTTGCTCCGTATTCACCACCGTCACCACCGCGACGTCTTAATTCATCTGCTTCCTCTCCAAATATTTCGCTTACAAATGCACCGGCACCAACTGCGGACGAATAAGCCTTTACCACCGTAACAATCTTCTTAATCTCATATGGCGGGATACCTGCACCAATTGCACCATAAGCTGCCAATGTAGAAGAAGAGGTAACCATCGGATAAATACCATGGTCAGGGTCCTTTAAGGAGCCTAACTGCCCCTCTAACAGGATATTCTTGCCTTCCTTAATTGCATCATAGAGATAAGCAGATACATCACAAACATAAGGAGCCACCATTTCCTTATACTCCATCATCGTATTAAACAGCTCTTCTACATTTAATGCCGGTTTATGATATAAATGCTCTAACAAAACATTTTTCTGAACCACTACACGCTCTAACTTTTCCCTTAAAGCATCCTCGTCAAATAACTCATTTACCTGAAAACCAATCTTTGCATATTTATCGGAATAAAATGGTGCAATACCGGACTTAGTGGAGCCAAAGGACTTGCCGGCAAGTCTTTCCTCCTCGTACTCGTCAAATAAAATATGATATGGCATAACGATTTGTGCCCTGTCAGATACCAAAATCTTTGGCATCGGAACATCCCTGTCCACAATCTCCTTAATCTCTTTAAATAAAACCGGAATGTTCAGTGCAACACCATTTCCAATAATACTTGTGGTATGGTCATAAAACACACCGGAAGGTAATGTATGTAATGCAAACTTGCCATAGTCATTTACAATGGTATGTCCTGCATTTGCACCACCCTGGAAGCGGACAATAATGTCTGCCTCTTTACTTAACATATCCGTAATCTTTCCTTTTCCTTCGTCTCCCCAATTTGCGCCTACTACTGCTTTGACCATATAATTAACCCTTTCTTTTCCATCAATTTATGAATAAAAATACAGATACCTTTATCCTCGTACAGTATACTCTATCCCTATCCATAAGTAAAATTAATATTTCTAATGTCTGCCATAAGCTATACTTATATCATAAGAATTGATTATAATTTTATCATTCCTGTCTTTACAGCTATTGCTTTCATCTCTTTTATCCCATTACTAATCTCATTTTTTTCTTTTGTGTATGGGTATTGCGGGGTTAACAAATAGTCTATTAACGCTTTAACAAAATGACTATCCGATATCGCATCTGAGACATCTATAGCCTCAACTTTGCCTGTCTCTTCATTAACTTTTTCAGTTGGAATGTAGGTCTTAAAAAGTTTCCTGTTTAACAATAAATCTACAAAATATTGTTCGGTAAGTAACAATTGTGATAACAGCCTAATACATTTACCAACAACAGGAAGCTCATTTTCGGAATATATTGTAAATGAAATACTGTCTTTAAAAACTCTAACGGAATCCATTTCAACATACTTGCTATTCCTTAAGCTATTCCTTGACATATTTGAAAACTCATTAATTTTTAATCTAATAAAATCCTCTACTCTTTGCTTATTGCCTAACGTATCTGTTGTAAAATCAAATGGTATATCCTTTCTAACCGTAGTCAATCCCACCTGGTATGAATAGTTATATTCGTTCATATTTTTCCTCCTATAATTAACTGACTATTAACACAAGTAAGTATATTAAATTTACAGCAGAGTGCTGAAATATTGCCACTCACACGTTGCCTCGTGACTCTTGGGTCTGATAAATTATCAATAATGTAATCAATAACTTTTACAGTCAAAGTCTTTCCATTCTTTTGTATGTATGCTGTTACCATGTTTCTAATTGTAGCGTTGAGTCTTTTTTTACTCATAACAAAACCTCCTTAATCCAATTCTTGGTTATACAACGTGAAAATATCAAATCTTGTCCATCAAATTTTCACGCATTTCTTGTATACTGCTATTATACAATAATTTTTCTTATCGTCAAGAGCTCCGTAGAATTTTTATAAACAATTTTCTTGATTCTCTATTTCAACAAAAAACCAATAAACAACTTCACCAGCAACAAAATAACACTTAAAATATCTTTTACCCCAGACCAATCATGATTCCTGCCATTAAAAAAAGACCCCGCATTCAAAAGAATGCAGAGTCTTTTTAACATAAAGAGAGGGCGTCACGCAATACGGATATTCTTCTCTATAAATGTCTTTATCAGGGTTCTCTCTTTTTCTGTCTCAAGAGGGTCTAATACAATCCTTCCATTCTCCTTACTGTACACACAGGCGTACAAATCCACCTGCTTGCCGGAAACCGCATTGGCATTTTCCGCTTCTGTGTAAATCAGATAACGCTGCCCATTCTCCGGATTCTCCACTACACTTAACCCAACATAGGTAATCTCCCTGCCATCTTCATTCATTAATTTAAAGGTATTATTCTGCTCCATTCTTATCTCCTCCTGCTATATCCTGTTCATAAAGCATCTGAAATAAATCTTCTATCCATGTCCCAGTCTGCAAAACATTGATAGCCAGTTATCGTTTTGTATTATGCCGCATCCAATAATTCCTTCAGCTTGGTGGCTGCGACCGACATTGTTGAACGCTTGTCAATAATCAGACACATATCCCGTTCCGGAATCTGTTCTTCAAATTCCAGCAAGAACAGTTCTCCATTATCCAGCTGTTTTCTTGCGAAGTCCTCTACAACACATCCCACACCCAGGTTTCTCAGGGCAAATTGTACAATCATATCACTGGTTGCCAGCTCAAACTCAGGTGTAACTGCTATCTTCTTTTTCTCCAGGTAGCTATCTACATATTTTCTCGTACTGGTATTCCCCTCCAGACATATCAACGGCAAATCAGCCAGTTCCCTGTAATTAAGCTTCCGTCCCTGTAATTCACGGAACTTATCCCCCGCCACAAACACATCCTGTATCTTGCGGACTCGGAAAACGTCAAACTGTGTATCAACCTCCATGGGCTTGGTCACGACCCCGAAGTCGATTCGTCCCTGATGCAGGTGGTCAATGGTCTGTGGCGTCGGGGCATTTGTAACCGTAACCTTAATCTCAGGATATAGCTGATGAAACTGTTCCAGGAAAGGAAGCAGATAAAACTGAAGCGTCATGTCACTGGCACCAATGCGTACCTCTCCATACTCCAGATTTATCATCTTGGTAAGCTGTTCCTCTCCCGCCATAATCGTCTCATATCCATTCCCGACATAAGAATACAGTAAAGTTCCAGCGCGGGTTAAACTGACACCTTTTGCACGTCTGGTAAAAAGCTCAATTCCCAGTTCCTGCTCGAGCTGCTTGACAGCTTGGGAGACGGCAGGCTGTGATATACAGAGCTTCCTTGCAGCACCAGTTATGCTAAGCTCGGTGGCTACATGATAGAAAATCTTATAGTATTCAAGATTAACATTCATATAATCTCTCCTTATATCTAACAGATTTTCCATAAGCAGATTATATAACAATATATTGTGTTTGTACACCCCTTATTACTATTTTTTTTACTATTTTGTCATTTTTTGTCTGATACATTAAAAAACCAGCCATAAGTAGAACTTATAGCTGGTTAAATACTTCTCCTATTCTCTCATTTATCAGCAAATCTGCATCCACATCCCTGCTGGTCTTATCCATATTAATCACCACCAGGTGCTTTCCCTTAAAGTAATCAATAAATCCTGCTGCCGGATACACTGCCAGCGAAGTACCGCCAATAATCAGCACCTCTGCATTGCGGATATAACGGACTGACCTTTGCATGGTCTCATAGTCAAGACCTTCTTCATATAACACCACATCCGGTTTAATCACACCGCCGCAATCACATTTGGGAACACCCTCTGCATCCACAATATATTGCACCGGATAAGATTTACCGCAGCTCTCACAGTAGTTGCGGTGTACGCTTCCATGAAGCTCCATCACTTCCCTGCTTCCCGCCGCATAGTGGAGTCCGTCAATATTCTGGGTAATAACCGCCCTCACCTTTCCCTGCTGTTCCAGCTCCGCCAGCTTTATATGTGCTGCATTTGGCTTTGCCTCCAGCGCAATCATTTTATTCTTATAAAACTCAAAAAACTCCTCTGTGTGGCTCCGGTAAAAGCTGTGGCTCACCATAACCTCCGGCGGATATTTGTACTTCTGATTATAAAGACCATCCACACTGCGAAAATCCGGGATTCCACTCTCAGTAGACACGCCTGCTCCTCCAAAAAACACAATATTATCACTTTCCGCCACAATCTCTTTCAGCCGCTCAACCTTTTCCTTTGACTCCTCATGCAGCATACTGACACCTCCTAAGCCACCGGACTTCCCAGACCCTCCTGCATCACCTTTACAATTGCAGCCAGAGCCTCCACTTCATCTGCGCCCTCACAAATAATCTCAATCTCGTCCCCCTGCTGTACTCTTGCAGCCAGCAAACCCAGCACGCTCTTTGCATTGGCTATATTATGCCCTTTTTTAATCTCTATCTTAGACTGATATTTGAGGCTTATTTCACACAACCTGCCCGCCGGACGCAAATGTAAACCGGAAGGTTCGGCAACCACAACCCTTTGTGTTACCATACTATCCCTCCTAAACTTCACTGTCTACTCTTCACTTTTGATTTCCAATTCCACCGTTAATGTATCTAATATCTCTATGCCTTTTATTTCCTTTAAATTCACAGTAAATGTATATATTCCCGGTCCATATCCATCTACATCAATGCTTGGAATTAAATTGGTGACCTTGAGCTTTTCCAGGTTATCCTTAAGTCCCCTGACTTTTATGGAATAGCCCTCACTATCCGTAAATGCATACTGATAGCTCTGGTCCTTTCCCACAATATTAATATCATCCGCCTCCAGGACAAGTGTCTTTTCCTCCACTGCCTCAATCATCACCTTAATCATTACCTCTTCATTATCATCCGCAAGGGCAATTCCGCTTGGAAGATAGTCCGCTATGACAACAGAGGTTTCCAAATCCTTGCTACAGTCCGTCACATCAATATCGTCAATCAGGACTTCATCCACCTTTGCCAAATCCTCTGCCTCACCTACCACCAGAATGCTGGTTGGCTGATAGTCAATGCTTGCAATAGCGTAGCCATCCTTAACCTCTCCCGCTGTCTTTACCCTTACAGAAAGCTTCTTCGTCTGCAGAATTTCAACAGAAACCGCAACCTCATCCACATCATATTCAAATTTTGTGGATTCAATTACTTCTCCGCTATGGTCTAAAAATACCGGCTGTGCATTGGCTGTCAGATTGTGATTCGCACCGGTGACATCCACATCCACAATTACCTCTTCAATCATATTGACAACGCTTTCCGCTCCTCTGACCGTAATCAGATTCGGCGTAGCTGTTTTATTCCGGATGGCATAGCCCTCTGCCACTTCCGCATCTGCCCGTACTGTGATTGGAAGCTGCTTTTCAATCTTATTCTCAACCGCAATGGTTACGGCATTGTTGGTATAGGATATGGTCAAATCCTTTGCCACATAGCTGCTGATTGCCGACACCTCTACCGTCACGGCATTGGTCACTGACATTTTAGATAAATCCGCAACTGCCTTGAAATCCTCGCTGGTCAGCTCCTCCACCACACTTCTTCTTCCCTTTACAACAATGTCGATGGTGGTACCCTCCGGAACCTCATATACTTTATTTTTCTCTGTAATTGCATTGCCATTCACAAATTCAATTTCAATCCCTGAAATCTGTTTTGTGGTCTTGTAATCATCTAAATTTGCAACAATAATCCAGACTACAATTGCAATCACAAGAGATATCACCTTTAATCCGAAATGATTAAGAATTCGATTTTTCATGCTTACCAAGACCTTTCCACCATTTCATTCTTCTGGTAATTGGTTCGTTCTTACTTAACTCTTCTATCTTTTCTACAAATATATCCTGCGCCAGACTCCGGTAAATCACCCCGTTATGCGCCAGGGAGACAGCTCCTGTTTCCTCCGATACAATTACTGTTATACTGTCAGACACCTCGCTCACTCCAATGGCTGCACGATGTCTTGTACCCAAAGATTTGTTAATATCCAGATTATCCGACAATGGTAAATAACAGGTTGCGCTGACAATCCGGTTATTGCGAATCAGCACCGCACCGTCATGCAGCGGAGTATTATGCTCAAAAATATTGATTAAAAGCTGGCTGGTCACCTCTCCATCAATGGTAATCCCAGTCCGCTCATAATCTCCAAGCTTAACCTCCTGCTCAATCACAATCAATGCCCCGGTCTTCACCTCTGCCATGGCATAAACCGCCTTTGCAATCTCATTTAACACCTTTCTTTCCAGCTTGCTTCCGTTCTTAGTATCATCGGAAGCAAAGAAGGAGGCGAGATAATTTTTGCGTCCCAGCTGCTCTAACGCCCTTCTGAATTCCGGCTGGAAAATAATGATAACAGCAATAACGCCCACGCTGATTGTGTTTTTAAAAATCCACAAAATTGTATTAAACTGAAAAACCATAGCAAAACCGGTAAATAGAAACAGCACCAGAATACCCTTAATCAGCGTCCACGCCCGGGTCTTCTTAAACCAGTCCATAATATAATATATCAGAATTGCAATGATTATAATCTCAATCACATCTGTAATTGTAATTCTCGGAATATAGAACCAGTCAAAATAGGTTCTAAAATAATTCATAATCTGCTCCAATGATTTCCCATCTCCATCTAATTATGCGTCTTTGAATTAATATGCTTCACGTTTTTATTAGATTCTGAAACCGATAATTTAGGAATCGCTTTCACATAATAATAATATTCATCATCCTCAAACTGTAATACCTCCGTCCTCTGGTAGTCCACAATTCCCTTACCAAACTGAAGTATGACAGCAAGTAAAATTCCTACAATGCTTCCCACCAGAATCGG
The DNA here is from genome assembly GCA_037301995.1 of bacterium. Classification (GTDB taxonomy): domain Bacteria; phylum Bacillota; class Clostridia; order Lachnospirales; family Lachnospiraceae; genus CAG-590. The sequence continues at coordinate 11,716 of JAXVOW010000020.1, forward strand.
TGCGATTTCTACTTCTACTAATATTGTAACACTTCCCACCAAAAATAAAACAACATTTAAAAATCCACCTGCCAAAAAAGCGACAATCCATGAATTTGAAAAGGATGTTCTGTAAATCACATAGGTTACCAGAATTACACAAGCAAACACGATAAAGGTCAGAAGCATCACTTTATTGTCAATTAATGCATTTAAAATGTACTGATATCCCTGAACGGCTGTGTCTTCCTCTGTAACCGCCGCCAGTACATTTACCAGCTCTTTGAGCCCCGTCTCATAATAATATAAAATCACGCCAAAGATAACCGGAATAATCGCCGCAGGACCCACCAAAAACCCTAGTACAATTGGCAGGGCGTAAAATAAATGGGTTGTATAGCACAAAGGCACCAGCAATACAATGATTCCTGTCTTTGGTGAAAAGCGCATATATCCACAGTAAAAAATCAGAACAAGTGCAAGCCCTACTAAAGCCGCATCAAGCGCCACCTGGGTTGACTCCAGAATAATGATAATTCCACCGATACCCGTTGTAAACTCCATTGGCAGAAAAGCGCATACAGCCGACAATAACAGCATTACTAAAATGTTGTTAAAAAGCGGCATATACCCCATCTGCTGTTTGATAGAAAAAAATACAAGCAACGCCACAACAAATCTTAATACAGGGGTAAGTATGTAATCATAACGGCTGCAAAATGCCTTTATATTATCCCTAAAAGTCAATAAAGTCGTCACCAATTACCACTCCTCCCTTTGCCTTCACAACCTCTTTGCGGGTTTCCTCCTGAAGTTTTTTCAAATTATGATTATAGATAATAATATTCGACCTGGAAGCCTCATACCTCTTTGAATATATGATTCTTGCAATCAGCCAGTACAGGAAAATCCATATAACATATACTGCCAGTATCAATATTGCCAGCTTCTTATAATCCATCTTTAATATATTTGCCAGTATATACTCCAGCTTATACACAACCACCAACACAGCAGCCAGTACAAAGACAACCGTTGCCGAGACAACAGCTTTCAGAGAATTCAGCCGGACATAATCCCCTTTGTAAAAGGCATTCATCGGAATCTCAGTCTTTCCCTCGCGCTTTTCATAGATTGCAATTTTACTCATCAGCTTTACATTTTCTTCCCGAACCATTCCCTCACCAGCTTTCTCCTCTAGAGATAATACGCCAAACCATGGTTAATGTCAATGAAACGTTTTTCCAGAAATAGAAAAGAAACTTCCATACTTAACAATCTGCATCCCTCAATAACTGAATTGCTACCTTCACTGCCTGCGTCATAGTTAAATCATGAATGTCTACATATTGCTTTAAGAAGCTGTATTCCTCATCGGTCAGCCGTATGCTGATTTTGTGATGACTCGGATTATCACTCTTTGGTCTGCCTATTGCTCCCACTCTATGCACCTCCTCCACGACTCTAATATATTATACTTATTGTCGGACAAAAAAGCAATAGCTAATTGCAAATTTCTGGCACGATATGCGCCTTTTTGCAAATAAAAAACACCGAAGACCGGAAGCCTTTTCCCACTCCCTTAACCGGTGTTTTTCATCATAATTAGTATGCAAATTTCATCAGCTGTTTTTTCTAAATTTCAGCATTGCCAGCTTCCGTTTTTTCAAATTTTTCTCCATCTTATAATAGGCCTCTCCCATTTCAATTAATTCCCGAAAATCATTCCACTGCAAACCACTATCTTCTGAATAATCCCTTTTTCACATACGGTTCCGCTTTTACAGACAAAACCTCATATCCGGTTTCGTGAATTGCATTTCTTAATTTTTCTTCATCTAAAGGATTATCTGTTATAATCTCTGTCATTCCCTTTGAATGGGAAGAAGTAACTTTTTTGACAGCAAACTGTCTGCGTATCGTATCATTGATGTGACTCTCACACATTCCACACGACATTCCTTCAATCTCAAGAATCATTTTTTCCATACTGGCACCCACTTTCATAAATTTTACCATTGGTTAGTATAGACTAACCTCGTTTTATTGTCAATACCTGCCATAGCCGTTCCAGCCCCGGCTGTTCTCTCTCACCGTTACAAAATTCCGGTAAATACCTTCCCTTTCCATAAGTGTCTCATGGATACCAGACTGGGCAATCTTACCATCCGCAACCACCATAATTTTATCCGCATTACGAATGGTATTCAGTCTATGAGCAATGACAAGAAGTGTCTTTCCCTGACACAACTCACTGATTGCCTGCTGAATGTAGCTTTCGTTGTCCGCATCCACACTGGCAGTGGCTTCATCCAGAATGATAATAGGTGCATCCTTCAGGATACAGCGGGCAATAGAAATACGCTGTTTTTCACCGCCGGAGAGGCTTTCGCCACCCTCGCCTACCATCGTATCAAATCCGTCCGGCAATTCCATGATGAAGTCATAGCATCTCGCCTTTTTCGCTGCCTCAATGACTTCCTCTTTTGTGGCATCCGGCCTTCCCATACTGATATTGTTATAAATAGTATCCTGGAACAGATATACCCGCTGGAACACCATACTGATATGGTTCATCAGCTCCGACAGAGGTACGTCACGGATGTCCACACCCCGAATCAGCACCTGACCCGACTTCACATCCCAAAACCTCGCCAGCAGATTGGCAATGGTGGATTTTCCGCCACCGGAGGGACCCACCAGCGCCGCCATCTCATTTTGATTCAGTATAAAGGATATATTGTGAAGAACCTCTTTCTCTCCATATGCAAAACTCACATTCCGAAATTCGATTTCCGGTTCCTGACTCTTAGCCGGAATATGTTTTCTTCCTTCATCCGGCAGCTCACACTCTGCAAATACCTCCTCAATCCGGTCCATGCAGCTGTTCATCACCGTCAGGCGGGTACTCTGTCCATACAGCGCTTTCAACGGTCCAAACAAATCAAACACAAATAGCATCATTCCAATCAAAAATGAAACCTCCAGCATTCCCTTCGACTCTAAAACAAAAGCAAGGGTAATGATGACTGCCGCTCCCAGACCGTACACCAGATTGAGCCTGCGCTGCCATGGGGAATGACTCTCTTCAAACCGGATATTCGTCTCGCAGCTTTTCTGGAAATTCTCAGAAATTTCTTTTGATTTCTCTCCCAGTAAGTTATAGGTCTTAATGATACCGATTCCCTCCGCAAAATTCAAGACAGCCTCTGTCAGGTTCTCACTCTGCTCCTGCCGGGAGGCGGAATCCTCCAGTGCTTCTTTTCTCATGTATTTTGCAATTAAAACCACAATTCCTGCCAGCAGCACTGCCGCCAGTCCCAGCCAGAAATTAAACATCAGCATGAAAACTATCATAATTCCCTCAGCAAAAATATAACTCATCATATCCGCCAGCGCCGTCATACAGTTTTCCTCAATAAATACCATATCCGTAGAAAGAACCGAACTAATTTTTCCGATATTGCCTTCCGTAAAATATCCCATCGGCATTTTCCGCAGATGTGCGCCGAGCTCCATACGTTTTTCGGCAAACACCATAAAGCCCGTTGCGGACTGCAGACGGTCTGCCGCATGCTGACAGATAACCTGCAAAATCAGACCGACTGCCATAAGGATACCTATCTGCAGGCAGAGCCTCCCATCCGCTTTTCCTCCCAAAAATACAGCAAAAGTTAAAAATGCTAATCCAATCGGTGCCTTCGCCATCAAGGATTTCAGGAAAGAAAACAGGAATGCCCACTGTATTCTTTTTTTATAGTTTCCGGATACTGCAACAATCCGTTTCATCAAAGCAATCATGCCAGCACCTCCTTCTGCGCAGATACCTTCCACCGGGCACTGCCCTCCGCTGCCGCCCAGAGCTTCTGATATTCCGGACAATCCTTTAACAATTCTTCATGGGTTCCGGCCGCCGCCAGATTTCCATTATGAAGAACACAAATATTGTCTGCTCCCACAATCGAATGAAGGCGATGCGCAATCACGATGACCGTTTTCCCTTTAATCACCTCGGCAATCGCCGCATTCATTTTTTCCTCATTCTCAGGGTCCATGAAGGCAGCTGCCTCGTCAAGCACTATAATAGGGGCATCTTTTAAAATTGCCCTTGCCAGTGAAATACGCTGCCTCTCACCACCGGAGAGCTGTTTACCGCCGTCTCCTGCCATTGTGTGGATTCCGTTTTCCAGACGGGTCAGGAATTCACCGCACTGAGCTTTTTCTGCTGCCGCCATAACTTCCTCGTCTGTGGCATCCAGTTTTCCCAAGCGAATATTTTCCAACAGACTTGTGTTAAACAAAAACTGTTCCTGGGAAACATAGGATATCTGCTGATTCAGCGCTTCGATACTCATATGCCTGACATCCTGCCCACCGATTTTCACCGCGCCGTCCGTCACATCATAAAAATGTACCAAAAGCTTTGCCAGCGTGGATTTTCCGCTTCCCGACTCTCCCACCAGTGCTGTCATACTGCCCTCCTTTGCGGAGAAGGAAATGCCGTGAAGCACCTCCGTGTCCCTCTTACGGTCCGGACCGTCCTCTGTGCTGGGAACGCCCTCCGGGTGCCCGTCTCCTTCGGAGACATTCACTCTGTAATCAAACCGTACATTTTTAAAAGAAACGGAATAATCCTTCCCTGTGAACGCATCCTCCGTCTGTTGCAGCGGCGGCGCACTCATCAGCTGTTCCAAGGCTTCAATCTTGTAATTGACCTGCGGCATGGAGGACATAAAGCTCATAGAACGTAAAAGCGGTGCACCGATGCCAAAGCTCATACAAATAACCAGCACCAGATTTGGGAGTTCCGACCATCCTTTCAGAACAAACCACGCACCGATTGGCAGCGTAAACAAAGCAATGCAGGGAATCAGACTGTTGTAAAGCGCCATCCATGGCCAGCATGCCTTATACCAGTCCAGTGTAAAATCACGGTAATTTTTCACATCCATCTCAAATCTTCGATAGGATTCTCCATCCCGGTTAAAAATTTTTACTACTTCCATTCCATTGATGTATTCCACAATCGTGTTATTCATCTTCTGTGCCGCCTGATAATAGGCTCCCATCTTTCCTGTTCCCTGTTTATACATGGCTCCCATCGCCACAAATCCAAGAGGCAGAGAGCAAAGACTAAGAAGTGCCAGCTTCCAGTCAACAAAAAACATGGCGATAAAAACAAATAGCGGCACTGCCACATTAGAGATTCCTTCCGGAATCGCATGTGCCAGCAGAAGCTCAATGGATTCAATATCGTCGATAAACATTTTTTTAATGACTCCTACACCTTTCTCCTGAATCGTCCCCAGAGGCTGCTTCTCCATTTTGTGCTGCAGGGATATACGGATATTCCGCAATGTATGATATGCGGATTCATGGGAAAGAGAAAGTCCCTTTACATACAATAATGCATAGAGAACACCGCATACTGCAATCGCCGCCACACGCCAGATGACGCCAGCCCCATCCATCTCTCCATGCCCCAACAAAGGGATAATTAACTGATACGCAAAGAAATACGGAACGACACTAACTGCAACTCCGAGAAGCATAACTACAACAGATATGTAAGTCTTTTTCCGGTATTCTCCTGCGTACTCCAACACTTTTTTGAAC
>JAXVOW010000021.1:0-7551 GCA_037301995.1 bacterium
CTTAATTGTAATATAAGTTTACTTGTCGTGTCCACTTTTATAGTATAGCTCCAAAATAATATCGTTAGTGGTAGCAATATGACTGTACGTAAGGACGAAACAGATAAATGAAAGGATAACAATATGAAAATAGAACACGTTGCATTATATGTAAAGGATTTAGAGAGAAGCAGACATTTTTTTGAAAAGTATTTTGGAGCAGTTTCCAATACACAATATCATAACCGGAAGACAGGATTTAGGTCCTATTTTTTGTCCTTTGAGGATGGATGCCGCTTGGAGATTATGAACCGGGAAGAACTTTTATCCTGTGATAATACAGCTGCCAGAACCGGATTTATCCATATTGCATTTAGCATTGGAAGTAAAGAGAAGGTGGATGAGCTGACAGAGCAGTTAAAGGGAGACGGTTATCAGGTGACCAGTGGGCCGAGAACCACCGGGGATGGCTATTATGAAAGCTGCATTGTGGATTTGGAGGGCAATCAGATTGAGATTACGGTATAGAAGTGTTAAGAAGGAAACTGTGTATATGATTGTCGCAGGGAAGGCAGAAACATGATTCGGAAAATGAATGGAGCCGATATTCCGGTTGTCATGGAAATCTGGTTGGAGACCAATATAAAAGCACATGATTTTATTTCATCGGAGTACTGGGAGAAAAATTATGCGGCAGTGGGACAGATGATGCAGGATGCAGAAATATATGTGTGTGAAAAGCATGGAGAGATTCAGGGCTTTGTGGGTCTGGCGGACAATTATGTGGCAGGGATATTTGTAAAGGAAGAATACCAGTCAGAAGGAATTGGAAAGGCTTTGCTTGATTATGTGAAGGAAAGAAAAGAGGAGCTGGTATTGCATGTTTATGAGAACAATGAACGGGCAATCAAATTTTATCTGCGGGAAGGCTTTGTGAAGGTAAAGGAGCAGATAGAGGAAAAAAACCGGGAACGGGAATATGAAATGCGGTGGAGTAAAGAGAAGTGCTATAACAGCAGTTCGGAGATGAATATAGAAAAGGACAGGTAACATGAGTTTAGAGAAAAACCAGGAATATGAAATTACAATAGAAGATATGGGAAATGAAGGCGAGGGTATTGGGCACATTGACGGTATGGCTGTATTTGTAAAGGATGCTGTTGTCGGGGATGTGGCACGGATTAAGATTATTAAGGCAAAGAAGAATTATGCCTATGGAAGGCTGATGGAGCTGGTAAAACCTTCTGCATTCCGTGTAGAGCCAATCTGTCCTCTGGCAAGAAAATGTGGAGGCTGCAGTATCATGCAGGTAAGCTATGAAAAGCAGCTGGAGTGGAAACAGGACAAGGTGATGAATTGTCTGAAGCGCATCGGCGGGATTTCAGATGTGGAAGAGAAAATGGAGCCGATTATTGGGATGGGGAGAAATGAAGATTTTCCTGCAATCCGCTATCGGAATAAGGCGCAATTTCCGGTCCGCAGAGATAAGGATGGCAGGTTGGCAATCGGATTTTATGCCGGAAGGACTCATTCTGTGATAGATACGGATGTCTGTTATTTACAGGATAAAGTAAATGATGAGATTATAAGACGGTTTCGGGATTTTATGGATAGGTATTCTATTGAAACTTATGACGAGGAAAAGCATACAGGGCTGGTGCGCCACATCTTAACCAGAGTGGGGAGAAAGACCGGGGAAGTTATGATTTGTCTGATTATTAACGGTAATGAGTTGACAGGTATTTGTGGAAAGGATAGAAAAAATGGGAAATGCCTGAATGTGGAACAGGAGTTTGTAAAACAGATGGCGGATATTCCGGGAATTACCAGCATTTCCATTAATTTTAATAAGGAGAAGACAAACCGGATACTGGGAGATAAATGCCGTACTATCTGGGGACAGGATTATATTACGGATTATATTGGAAATGTGAAATATCAAATCAGTCCTTTGTCTTTTTACCAGGTGAATCCGGAACAGACGGAAAAGCTTTATGGAAAAGCGTTGGAATATGCGGGACTGCAAGGGGATGAGATTGTCTGGGACCTCTATTGCGGAATCGGAACGATTTCGCTATTTCTGGCACAAAAGGCTAAGAAGGTCATGGGCGTGGAGATTGTTTCGGCAGCGATAGAAGATGCCAGAAGAAATGCGGAAATAAATGGGATTAAGAATGTAGAGTTTTTTGTGGGGAAGGCGGAGGAGGTTTTGCCGCAGCAGTTTGAGAAAACCGGAGAACATGCGGATGTCATTGTGGTAGACCCGCCGAGAAAAGGGTGTGATGAGGTGACAATTTTAACTATGGTTAAAATGCAGCCGGAACGGATTGTGTATGTGAGCTGTGACCCGGCGACCCTGGCCAGGGATGTGAAGATGCTAGTAAAAGGGGGATATAAGGTGGAGAAGGTGTGTGCGGTGGACCAGTTTGGACATAGTGGGCATGTGGAGATGGTTGTTAAATTAATCCTCAAAAAGAATATGCTCAAAACGGAGTTACAATGCAATTCAACTAAGAAAGCAATTGAATGCTGACGGTTTATAAGAATATTACGGAGTATGTGAATATGGATATTTTTTATATTGTACAAGTGAAGTGGATGTGTGGATTGAGATGGGAAAAACATAATAAGTCTAAGAAAAAAATTAGCGATGAAAAAGTATCCATAGGAGAAAATGGAGTATATTAAAGATGCGTTGAGGTTTTTTAAGTTGATATAATAATATTGGCTATATCTAATGTTACGTGGTAAAATAAGCAAAGTATTAAAATCCAAAATTTGAAAGGTGATAAAAATGGCGTTAAAAACAGAAGATGAAGTGCGCAGTGAAGCGGGCGCGACACTTGGGTTTACAGATGGTAATGGTGTAAATATTGAAAATTCTGATGTAATATCAGGAGTGGGTCAGCTGACAACATTTATTGAACTTGGAAAGAGGTTAAATATAGCAAAGTTTGCTGGATACAGTGATAAACCGGATGGGTGGTACCTGCCGGTAAACGCTAATGGTGTAGCTATTATTCTCGAGGCTAAATCAGAGAAAGAAGACTTGTTTAAGAAGAAATGGGAGGATGAGCTATTTAAGAATGTAGATATTGCAGCCACATATTATTCCAAGGTTGTAGGATTGCTATATAACGGTAAAGAGGTTAGAGTATTTATTGATAAGGAAGAGTGTAATTCCGTTTCAAAAGAACTTCAAAAGTTTTCTTATTATGCTCGTTTGTTGACTCAAACTACATTAGATAAGAAACATATATATGAAGTAACACAGAAAATAAATGATGGGTTGCATTTTAAGTTTGGTATGACGGATTTACAGGATAGGATGATATTTACGGCGTGTGCGCTAGTAGCCCAGAGATATAATCCTAAAAATGGACTACAGAAATTAAAAGATATGGATTATAGCACATTTCATAACTGGATATATAATGCACTTGCAAAAGCTATTGAGAATGACAAAAAGCAAAATGCAAAGCTTGATGTTCTTCTTGAAGAATATTCCGCAGTTCGTATGAGTATAACAGAGGACCAACAGGCTATAAATGACTTTATTGATAATGTTTGCGAGATAGCAGACCTTGTAAATTCCGATTATTGGAATGGTGAGGATGTTATGGCTATTTTTTTTAATGAGTTCAATCGGTATAACAAGAAAACTGATGCAGGACAAGTGTTTACACCAGACCATATTACATCATTTATGTATCGCTTGATAGATGTAGACATGAACGATAGAGTACTAGATGCTACTTGTGGAAGTGGAGCTTTTCTTGTAAAAGCTATGTGCAACATGATTAAGGAAGCGGGTGGAATAACCACAAAAAAGGCAAGAAAAATAAAGTCTGAGCAATTATTTGGAATTGAAATGTATCGCAAAATATTTGCATTGGCATGTGCGAATATGATGATACATAAAGACGGAAAAACAAATCTTGCTCAAATGGATGCAAAATCAGAGGAAGCGGCTAAATGGATTAGAGAGAAAAATATTACAAAAGTATTGATGAATCCACCATTTGAAAGAAAATACAAATGCATGCATATAGTTAATAATGTCTTGGATAGTGTTCCGTTAGGCACTAAGTGTGCTTTTATTCTTCCAGATAAAAAATTGGAAAAAGATTTTACCGATAAAAAGTTTGGGAATAAAGTGTTAAGGAATCATACTTTGACCACTATTGTTAAGTTACCTGAGAATTTATTTTTTGGGAAAGGTATTACAACGTCTATATTTGTATTTGAGGCAGGGAAACCTCAAAATGGTCGTAACATTATTGGATATTATATTGAAGATGATGGTCTTGAAACAGTAAAAAACAAAGGAAGACAAGATATAAAAAATAGATGGCAGGATATTGAAGATTATTGGATTATTGCTATCAGAGATGGAAACGATAGTGTTCATAATACTAGACAAGTAATAAATCCATCTGAACATTTATCATATCAAATGCCTGAGCGACCTTTTGAAATTTTTGAAGAGGATTTTGTTAAAACTATGATGGATTATGAAATGTATAAACGAGGTATTGATGTTAAAGAATTTAATGAAAAACTTCTCAACAAGGTGCTTTATGATAGCAATGTATCAATGGAAGAAAATGGAACTTCAATTTTTGTGAAAGGAAATATAGAGAATGAGTAAGATTGATACATTAAAATGGGGTAAATTTGTTGTTGGAAAGATGTTTGAAATACACCCTACAAAAGCATATAAAATGACAAATGCGGAATTATTAGATGGTGGTACTTCTCCAGTGGTTGTAAATTCTGCATATAATAATGGTATTGGTGGATATAGTAGTCAGAAGACAACAGAAAAAGGGAATATGATTACATTTAGCGATACAGTTGATGCAAATACTATTTTTTATCAGGAGTGTGATTTTGTCGGGTATTCTCATGTTCAAGGTTTGTATCCTATTGGCAAATACAAGGAGTTTTGGGAAAGGGACTGTTTGCTGTTTTTTTGTACATCATTTAGAAAATCTGCACTGACTAAGGGGTTTGATTATGGGAATAAATTCAGAAGAGATGTTGCAGAAAAACTTGTAGTTTTGTTACCTGTTGATGAATACGGCAATCCTGATTGGAAATATATGAAGGAATATATAAAACAGACACAAGTTACAGTTAAAGATTCCTTGGAGAAGCTTCACTCAGCAAAAGACTTGCAAACTCAGCAAATTGACACGAGTAAATTTAAGAGATTTCATCTTTATGATGATGAGTTGTTTTTTATTGATAGCGGAACAAAATTGGATAAAATAAAAATGTCAAATGTTTCTCCATCAATTAATTTTGTAGGAAGAGCAAATGCAAATAATGGAGTGACAGATTTTGTGGATGAAATAGATGGGCTAAAGCCGTATGAAGCAGGATTGATGACAATTTCACTTGGTGGGGAATATTTAGGTTCTTGTTTTATTCAAGATAAGCCTTTTTATACAAGTCAAAATGTAGATGTTTTGATACCTAAACAAGAAATGTCATATTATTGTAAAAAATATATAGCAACAATGATATTTAAGGAGGGGAGATTGCATTATAAGGCATTTGTAGACGAGTTAAATAGACATATGGAGACGGATTTTTCAATACTGTTACCAATTGATGAAGAAGGTAACATTAACTGGGATTATATGGAACAATATATGAGAAATATAGAAGTTAGAACTATTTCAACATTAGACTGTTTGAATTAGAAAACTATTTAACAAGTATATTTTTTGACATGCCACGTTTCTATTTGACCATCTAAAAATTTTTGGCATATGGATTATAATATGCTGTAACAGACCGGAGGACAAATACATGACATTAAATCAGCTAAAATATATAATTGCAATTTCAAAGGAAAACTCCATTAATGAGGCGGCAAAGAAGCTGTATATTTCACAGCCAAGCCTTACGAGCGCTCTCCAGTCTTTAGAAAAGGAGGTAGGCTTTGATATTTTCCTGCGCTCGAAAAGCGGAATATCCTTAACGGTGAAGGGCTCAGAATTCTTAGGATATGCCAAGTCCGTTGTTGAACAATATGATATACTGGATGCAAAATATATATCAAAAAGTAATATAAAGAGAACCTTTCATGTATCTATGCAGCACTATACCTTTGCAGTAAATGCATTTGTTGAGGTGATTAACCAGTATGGCATGGATAAATACGAGTTTGAAATTCATGAAACGAAGACCCATGAGGTAATTGAAAATGTGAAGAACCAGAAGAGTGAAATCGGTGTATTGTACCAGAATGATTACAATAAAACAGTTCTGGATAAAATATTTGGCGAGTCGGGACTTACATTTACACCATTGTTTGACTGCAGCATTTATGCTTATATGAGTAAAAAGAATCCACTTGCGAATAGAACGGAAATTACCATGGAGGATTTGGATGAATATCCATGCCTGGCATTTGCACAGGGAGATTATAATTCCTTTTATTTTGCGGAAGAGGTTTTAAGTACATACGAATATAAGAGACTGGTGCGGGCAAATGACAGAGCAACGCTTCTCAACCTGATGGTTGGAATCAATGGCTATACATTATGCTCCGGAATCATATGTGAGGATTTGAATGGGTCAGACTACTGTGCGGTAAAATTAAAAACGGATGAAAAGATGACCATTGGGTATATATCCAGAAAAGCATCTGTACTAAGCGAGATGGGCGAAAAATATATAGCGGAATTGAGTAAATACAAAGAAAAGGTTTTAAAATAAATATAAAGTGTCCAATAGACATTTTTTGAGTCTGACGTTATAGCTTTTTCCTATATGACATAATAAAATATTGAAATTATACAGATAAGCTGTTTGATGGTAATATTTTTACATGAAATAAACCTATTAAAACGATAGGTAAATAGAGTTTTGGAGGATGATGTGCATGGAGAGAGGAATCAATACGCGATGTTTACACTTAGAAGAAACAGAGGGTAAAACAGAGAATTATGGTGCACTAAGCTATCCTATATATCAGACGGCAACATATGCACATCCAGGGGTAGGAAGAAGCTCAGGATATGATTACAGCAGGCTGCAGAATCCAACCAGGGAACAGCTTGAAAAGACAGTTGCCAGTTTAGAAGGAGGGATAGATGCATTTGCCCTTTCCACAGGAATGGCGGCGATTACACTGCTTATGGAAATATTTAAACCGGGAGACCACATTATAGCGGAGGGGGATTTATATGGTGGAAGTATCCGGTTATTTGATAATGTATCAAAAAAGAATAATTATGAATTTACATATCTTAACTGCTCTAAGGATGATATAGAAGGTAATATCAAAGAAAATACCAGGGCAATATATATTGAAACACCGACGAACCCCATGATGAATGTATCGGATATTAGAAAAATTGCGGGCATCGCAAAGAAGCATAACTGTATTTTGATTGTGGACAATACGTTTTTGTCACCATATTTTCAGAATCCTTTAAAGCTTGGGGCTGATGTTGTGATTCACAGCGGGACCAAATTTTTGGGCGGTCACAACGATACGCTTGCAGGATTTATTGTGACAAATAAAGAAGAGATACAGGAAAAGCTGCGGTTCTT
>JAXVOW010000022.1:0-2883 GCA_037301995.1 bacterium
TTCCTCCCTGACATAGACAGCAGTCTCTGCGTTCACTGCAAGCCAGGAATCTGCAATTACCTCATAAAACGCCATCTCTTCTGTCTGCAAAGCATATTCCCTGCATTCCAGCTTTGTATCCCTTTGAATAAAGGGAAGCATATTAAAATAGATTCCTTTCAAAAGAGGGGCTGTGTCATATTCCCCGGCTGCCTTAAGCCGCAGCCGGTATTCCGCTTCCAGCCTTCCCATCCTTCCGTTCAGCCGGAACTGCAGCATTCCCGTCTGCAGCAGTCCAAAGGTGGTATCCCTTATTATGTCACAGGACTGGTATCTCTCACCGTCATAATACTGAAGCTGCACCTCCACAAAGGGGATAAACTCCTCCTGCACTATGGGATTCCGGTTCACCGGATACGCATCTTCCAAATCAAAATATAACGTGTGCACCATTTCCTCATTCAGTTCATATTGCAATCGGATGTCATAGTATGCACAATCCCCCGGATTTTCACCAAAGGGATAAAAAGGCAGTCCTCCCTCATCCCCCAGTATATGCTCCTTTTCCACATACAGGCTCTGTTCCGCCTCGAATACCAGGGTATCCACCAATACCTTCGTTCCCCTGGCCAGCCAGAAGGGTTTCTCTATCCTCTCTGCCCTGGCAAAAACCCTTGCGGCCTGAATCCCCTCCGGCTGTATTCCCAGCAAATTCAAAAAAGCCAGTTGATGGGAATGCCCTATCTGCTCCAAATGGAACTGCTGTGCCTCGGTCATATATGCAAAGAGCTCCAGCAATGCCATTCCACTGTCCGCCGGATTATAATTTGTCCATTCCGGATATACATTTTGTATACGTTCCTTTGCCCTGTCTACAATCTCTCCAAAGCCCGGATTTTCCGTTTCCTCTAATGCCAGCATATCCATTCACTCCTGTCTCATGCTTCATCCTCTGGTATCATTTCAATTTCGTGTTCTCCTCCGGCTGCTAATACATAACATCCTTCAGAGGATTCATCTTTTAAGCTGATATGTTTCACATACAGAATTTCTTCCATCTGACTGCACAAATTCTCAATCTGCAGCACCGAGGGCAAAAAGCCGATTCGCCATCCTGTTCCATCAAAATTACCGGTGACCGGGTCTAAAAATGCATTTATTCTCTGGATAAGCTTTTCCCTAAGCTGAAACGGTCTGACGGAATTTTTTGCCACCACCGCCATATAAAGCTTCATTGACACCCATTCCGGTTTCACAATATGCAGACGTCCCTCATCATAAAGCCGCCGGTCCATATGAGGAAGCAGGCACCGGTAAATCCGCTCTCTTACATATTCAAAGCACCTCTCCTCCTCCGTTTCCGGAAGCACCGCCAGTGTAATATGTCCCGGCATTCGGTCTCCTTTTTCATTTCTCCCGGAAAAGCACCTCACCTGTAAAAGATTTCTTACTCCATGTAAAACAATATCCTCAAAATCGGCTGCCGTTACCGCCCTTCCCCGATGTCTTAAAAATGCCGCCATTCTCCTTACTGCCTGCTCCCTGTTTTCCCCATCACAGCCCCCTGTCATGGCCTCACAATTCGTCACCCTGTTAATAAAACCAATGCCTCGCTCCATATCTGTTATTGCACCGGCTGGGAGATTTCCGCTTTTTCCACTTCCCTCTCCTGCAACTACGGCAGTAGAATTTATATAAATTCCGGTAATAACCGGAAACCCTCTGCCCTGATTTTCTTTTCCGTCCCGTTCCCTGACAATGCGGAGCCAATACCCCGGGCAGCCAAAAAATTCCTTCCTGGCAAAGAAATGCTCCCTATAAATGGTTACCAGCCCCGTCCTTGAAAGCTGCCTCGTTTCATCCTCTACCCGCAAAGGTTTCCACCCGTCTTTGCCATAATACTCATAGTGGTATCTGGTATGAACATTCTCCCTGTCCCCCCTTACCACAAACAGCAGGCGGATTCCTTCCTCTCCCAGCGGTTTTGAAAAGGAGAGATACAGCATTTCATTGTCCGGAAAAAAATTATAAAATGGAGAAAAGTCATGAAAACATTCCAATTTTTCCGTCACTAAACAGTTGACACAACAGGCAAAATCCGGCAACATACCACTTTCGGGACACCGGTAATGTACCATCAGATTTTTTATTCTGGGTACAATATAAATTCCATCCATGGAATACAGATTAGTCATTTTGGTTATTCGGATTCGTATACAATAGCTTTCCCGGGCAGCCAGCAAAAAGGGAGCCATGTCCTCCGGACAGATAAATTTTACCGAAATATCCTGTTCCCCGGATTTTTCCCGAAAAATCGCTTCATAGCTTCCGGTATCCGGTATTCTGGTCCAGCCAAGACCGTTATAATATTCCCATATCACGGAATCAATTCTAATATCTACCGGCTCCGGTTCCCTGAATTCTGAATAATACATAATGTTATGCCACTTCACCGGCAGTTCAGGTGATTTCAATTCTCCCGGATATTCCAGAAAATCCAGTCTGAAATTCAGTTCCAGCATTGCTCCTCTTTTAGAAAACGCTTCCTCCAAAGAAATGTATACCTCACCATTGGGAAAAGGATGTTCTCCAAAAGGAAGAAAACTCTCCCTGTCCATCTCCATATTTCCGTCATATACCACCTCCGGAGCCAGAAAACTTCCGCTGCTGCTAAGAGAAAGCTTCGGAAAAGAAATCCGGCTTAACGGAGGCATATCCGGTGTTTCCATTCGCAGCCAGAAGCTGTCCCTTCCCTGTATCGCTGTCCGCTCAAAGGGAAGCATCGCCGTATCCTTATGCAGATATACCCTGCCCTCCTCATAGCAAAACTCCGGAAACTCCACAAAGCCTTCTCTGCTGTAATAAGACCAGGTAATCCGGTTCATAAGAAATTCTTCCTGCTCT
>JAXVOW010000023.1:0-3482 GCA_037301995.1 bacterium
AACAGCGTAGGGATTCATACCATGAAAGAGGTCGCACAGGCAGATGAAAAAATGCTGTACCGCCTGTTTGGGGTAGATGCGGAGCTTCTGATTGACCATGCATGGGGCAGAGAACCAGTGACAATGGCAGATATTAAATCCTATAAACCGAAGAAAAATTCCATTTCAAGCGGTCAGGTGCTGGCACATGATTATTCCTATGAAGATGGCAGGCTGATTGTCCGGGAAATGGCAGACCTGCTGGTGCTGGATTTGGTGGATAAAGGACTTGTTACTGATTCCATCACCCTGCATGTTGGATATAATTATGCACTTAATCTTGCTCCTGCGCATGGAACGGTTACCATGACCACGACTACCAGCTCTTCTAAGAGGATTATTTCTTATACGGAACAACTGTATGAGAGGATTGTGGATAAGCATGCATCCATCAGGCGCATTACCCTGATATTTAATAATGTGGCAGATGAAATGTATCAGCAGTATGATTTGTTTACAACTCCGGCAGAACTGGAGAGGGAAAAAAGACTGCAGGAAGCGATACTGCATATCAGAGAGCGATATGGTAAAAATGCAATCCTGAAGGGGATGAACCTTTTAGAAAGGGCTACCGCCATGGAGCGAAACCGGCAGATTGGGGGACATAGAAGTGGGGAATAGAATGCCCAGACAAGAGCGGGCAAAACAGTTTATGCCCTTTGCTGCATTGAAAGGATATGAAGCCGCCCTGCGGGAAAAGGAAAGGCTTGTTGTGGCAAAGATGGAGCTGGCGGAGGATTATAAGGAGGAGCTTGATTATAAATTTCAGCAGGTAAGAGAAGGGGTTATGATATCCGTTGTGTATTTTTGTAAGGGGGAATATCTTAAGGTGACAGGAATGGTTTCGAGGGTGGATGAAGCTGCAGGGGTGCTTAAGGTAGTGAATACAAGGATAAGGTTTGAGGATATCTACGAGATATGTTTTGAGACAATGTAATCCGGTTTTCTTTCATAACCTTTACGGCTTATCAAAGAGCGGGTGAGAATATATGCCTTGTGAAATACGGATTACAAGTAGTATAATAGTATGAGAGTAAAGGGTAGCAGAATAAACAAGGAAGAGGGGTTTACGAAAGGAGAAGGTGCTTATGTTAAAAGAGTGGAATAGGGCGGAAAAACCATCAGATGAAGAAATGGAAAGACGGCTGCAGGTGGCAAGGACGACCCTTGCAGCAAAGCAGATAGCGGTAAAGGAGCAAAGGCTTCCGGTATTGGTATTGATAGAGGGCTGGGGAGCAGCGGGCAAGGGCAGTGTGCTTGGAAAGCTTATCCGGAATATGGACCCTCGCTTTTTCAAGGTGGCGGCTATGAAGGAGGCAACGGAAGAGGAAAGGCGGAAGCCGTTTTTGTATCGTCATTTTGTGAAGATTCCCCAGGCAGGAAAGTTTATGTTCTTTGACGGCGGCTGGATGGACGAGGTGACGAAGGAATATCTGCATGGAGCTTTAAAGGAAGAGAAATATAGGGAGCGCATTGTAAGCATCCGGCGGTTTGAGCGGCAGCTCACTGATAACGGATATCTGGTCATGAAGTTTTTCTTCCAGATTGATGAGAAGGAACAAAGAAAGCGGCTGGAGGATTTACTACAGGAAAAAAATACGAAATGGCGTGTAGGGCAGGATGATTTGTGGCAGAATAAAAATTATGATAAATGCCTGCAGGTGTATGACCGTTATCTTGAGGACACAAACCAGTCTACAGCTCCGTGGTATCTGATTGATTCCAAAAGTAAGAAATGGGCAGAGCTGCAGATGCTGGAAATACTGATAAAGGGAATTGATACGGCACTGATGAACAGCTCTCATGCGGTTCCTATTCTTCAGAATCCCTTCCGGTTGAAGAACATGCCGAAGCTGGCAGAGATTTCTCTGGATAAGACGTTGACGGAGACAGAATACCGGGAGCAGTTGAAGGCATGCCAGAACAGGCTTCGGGAGTTACATAATGAATTATACCGCAAAAAGATACCGGTTATTATTGCCTATGAGGGCTGGGATGCAGCAGGAAAGGGCGGCAATATCAAACGGATTGCAGCCGCTTTAGACCCACGTGGCTATGAGGTACATCCCATAGCAAGTCCGGAGCCCCATGAGAAGGCGAGGCATTATCTGTGGCGCTTCTGGAACCGCCTGCCGAAGGATGGACATATTGCAATTTTTGACCGTACCTGGTATGGACGTGTCATGGTGGAACGGTTAGAGGGCTTTTGCAGTGAAAATGACTGGCAGCGCGCATACAATGAGATAAATGAATTTGAAAAGGAGCTCTCCGACTGGGGAGCAGTGGTGATTAAATTCTGGGTGCAGATTGATAAGGATACCCAGCTGGAGCGTTTTACACTCCGGCAAAATACGCCGGAAAAGCAGTGGAAGATTACAGATGAGGACTGGCGGAACCGGGAAAAATGGGATTTGTATGAGGATGCAGTAAATGAAATGCTGCAAAAAACCAGTACTTCCTTTGCCCCATGGTTTGTATTGGAGTCGAATGACAAGAAGTATGCCAGAATAAAAGCACTGAAAACCGTTATAAGTGAGATTGAGAAAAAATTGTGAAATTCCGTTTTCAGAGTTGCAGCATTTATGTTAGTATGGTAAAATAATAGACAAATTGATTTGCGGTGTTGATTATGCGATAAAGTATTGACGCTGGATTGATTAAATGGTGGCCATTGTCAGCTAACAGTATAAGGAGGAAACGTGCTATGACTTATGAAGAGGTTTTCAACAAATTTAAAGATATGTTTAAGGACACAGATGTAAGCAAGGTAAAGGAGCACCTGGCATACCAGTTTAATATTACCGGTGAGGGCGCCGGGTCATTCTATGCAGAGGTAAAGGATGGCACATTATCCATTGAACCTTATGAATATTATGACCGGGATGCGTTGTTTATCTGTTCTGCAGAGAATTTGTTTAAGATTGTTACCGGAGAATTAGACCCGATTAAGGCATTTACCTTTGGAAAATTGAAGGTAGAGGGTAACATTGACAAAGCACTTAAGATTAAAGATTTGATTTAATTTATAATCATTCAGGCTGGAAAATGCACAGGCATGTGGCGGCAATTTCTTCTGTGGAAGCAGCCCGGGCTTGGGCATATTCCTTTGCTATCTTGAGAGAGCATCGAAAAATAACGCTGTACTTTGTGGTGACAGCGTTATTTTTTGTATTCATGGATTTTCGTAAGCATTTCAATTTGTTCAATGGCTTTTTCTTTTCCATTAATATTTAATTTGTTAAAATGGGTTAATAGATTATTTTCAAGAGAGCTTTTAGCTTTTCTGTTAGAATCATTCGGCTGCTTCAAAGCTCCGATACAAGTAAGGTCTAAAAAATCCTCAACAGTTAAATCTAATGCATTGGCAATTTTTTCCAGAGTTTCAATTTTTGGCTTTGCCCGTCCGGCTTCATAACGTCGGATTGCAGAGTCAGCCATATCGC
>JAXVOW010000024.1:0-34747 GCA_037301995.1 bacterium
GCAGTGTGGCATTCTGCTGCATTTCCACTGGGGAATTTCATTTTCCCAATGATGAGGCAGCAAAGATTGCAGTGGCGGAAACGACAGCATTTTTTGAGGAATACGGAGAACAGTTTGACCGGGTGATTTTTAATGTGTTTAAGGATTTAGATAAAGAGTGTTATGAGAATTTGATTTAGATAAATTTGAAGGTAAGAAGGACATAACTGGTATCTCTTTTGTGCCATGAAAAAGAACGAGTTATCAAAAAGAGGTGGAATAAATGTTTAAACAGATTCAGAAAGAAAATAAAAGGATGGATTTTTCACAGTTTTTAAGCGGTATGCCGGCCAAAGATTATATTTTCCAGCACATTCCGTATGAAGAACAGACGGCAGCAGCAGCGGAAATGATTAAAAATGCAGATGCAGTGCTGATTGGGGCAGGGGCAGGACTTTCCACAGCAGCGGGACTAGAATATGGTGGAAAACGGTTTACGGAAAATTTTAGTGAATTTATAGAGAAATATGGTTCTGAATATATGAGGGACATGTACAGCGCCGGGTTTTATCCATTTCCCACAGAGGAAGCAAAATGGGGTTATTGGTCTAAGCATGCCTGTATAAACAGGGTTGAACCGGATGCACTTCCGCTTTACCGGAAGCTTTATGAAATGGTAAAGGAAAAGCCACATTTTGTTCTTACCACTAATGTTGACCACCAGTTTTGGAAAGCCGGATTTGAGGATGAGGCTGTTTTTGCTACCCAGGGAGACTACGGAGAAATCCAGTGTGAGCGGGGCTGCCACGATAAAGCATATGATGCAGTGGATATGTTTAAGCAGATGAACCAGGCAAGAAAGGACTGCCTGATACCGGCTTACATGGTTCCGAGGTGTCCGGTGTGTGGTGGAAATATGGCAATGCACTTACGCTGTGACCAGTATTTTGTGGAGGATGAATACTGGCATCAGGCAGCGGGACGGTATGCGGCATTTTTAAAGCAATATAGCGGCAAGAGTTTGGTGCTGTTGGAGCTGGGAGTGGGATTTAACACCCCGACAATCATTCGTTTTCCGTTTGAAAAGATGATGAGGGAAAACCAGAACTGGAGACTGATTCGGCTGAATCTTAAGGAAGCGGTTGTGCCGGAAAGCTTTGGGGACAGGGCTGTGGGAATCAATGAGGATATTGCAAAGACAGTTGAGGATATGGTGAAAAAAATATGATATATAAGTCAAAAGATATTATATAAAGTATAAACAGCTATCTAAGGATAAAGGCAGAGATTAAAATAAAAAAGCATATTGCATTGGAATTTTGCATATGCTATAATATGCCTAGGCAAAACGAAATAAGTGTCCAATCGGACAAAGTGAAAAACCCAGAGGTCGCAACTCTGGGTTTTTCTTTAGGCTAGTTGTCTTCTTCATCGCTGCCTAACCATTTGCAAATATAGTGGCAAACTATACCTGCCATGACAGAGATAATAAACGAAATAAGTATATCCAACCGAAAAGCCTCCTTTCCTAGTTGCCTAGGTATTAGGTAATTGCGAAACTCTTTATTTCAAAATGTGGGTTGTATAAATGTAACAAATTTATGTTTGTAGGACATTTGAGAACGTCAGTGGTTAGCGAGGTATTTTCGAGCTTAGCACTGCTACGTTCTCAACTAAGTGCAAACGGTCCGAAAAACATATTTGTTACATTTGTACAACGCAGGCTTTTAAAAAATGATTTTAACAATTCTCAAACAAAACGCAAATAATACAAAAACATTTCCATGCTAT
The DNA here is from genome assembly GCA_037301995.1 of bacterium. Taxonomy (GTDB): domain Bacteria; phylum Bacillota; class Clostridia; order Lachnospirales; family Lachnospiraceae; genus CAG-590. The sequence continues at coordinate 1,771 of JAXVOW010000024.1, forward strand.
CTTATAGTCACAAAGCAAGTAAAAAATAAAAAGGAGATTGATAAGCATGGCAAAATCAAAGTTAGTAAAAGCAAATCAAAAGATTGCAGAAAATGTAGTAGAAGGCTACAAAAAAATTGAAGAGGGCGTAGTTGGCGGGTACAAGAAAATCGAGGAAGGTGCCGTGGATGGATTCAACAAAATAGCGGATAAGTTTGTGGACAATTATCTGACCAGAGAAGGCGAGTCTGTAGAGGAGGCAAGGGCAAGGTTAGCAAAAGAGCAGAAAGCAAGAGAAAAAGCAGGAAAGGCGGGTTTATAATTATGAAAAAAAGTACATTTATTGCAATGATTTTTGGAACGATAGGAGGAATTTTATTTGCTCTGGGTATGTGTATGGCACTGATTCCGGAGTGGAATGCATTTAAGCCGGGTGTTGTTATGGGCTGTAGCGGTATAGTCGTGCTGCTGATTATGGTAATGGTCTGGAGAAAAATGGAGAACAAGGCTCCGGTAAAACTGTCGGGAAAAACCATAGGTGCAACTCTGATTGGAATCATAGGAGCTTTACTCCTTGGTGTTGGAATGTGTCTTACCATGGTATGGAGTCATATGGTTATGGGTATTATAATTGGTCTTGTAGGAATCGTTGTTCTTCTCTGTCTGATACCTTTTATCAAAGGCTTGAAATAACCAATAAGTAGAATAAAGAGTGCAGCAGATAAACAGGAAAACTCTGCTGCATTTTTGAGTTGTTCCTGTAAAAGCAAAGTGTAGGACAAGCGTGTTCACAATTTAGACACAATTTACAAACAATACACAAACAAAGCTGGTGTACAATAAAAAATAGAGTTGTGCTTCTTGATGAAAGTGAAAAATTTTTATAAGATAAAAAAGGAATTTCCCAATATGGAATGTAAAAAAGAAACAAAGAAGAAAAAATTCAGGATACCGATTCCGTCCTTGCCTTTGCGATACCGGATTTTCCTGTATTTCATAACGCTGGTCTGCATAGCGCTGTCTCTGTTGCATGTGTCTGTAAATTGTTTTTCTTATTTTGCAGGTATAATATGTTATGTGCTGGCAGCCGTTACCCTTACTGCAAGCTGCTATTATATCATTGTCCATATCAGACAGGACATCAGGGAAACAATAAAGCCTGCCATAGCGGCAAATCCGTATATGAATAGGGTGGCCACTGATTACAGGCTGCGGACTATCTTATTTGCAGTCCCCGGAATGGTAAGCAATATTATCTTTGCGGCATTTAACGGAGTGATAGGGATTACCAGTTGTTCCGCGTGGTTTGGTACGTTATCGGCATATTATATTTTGTTAAGTATTATGCGGGTGGGAATTGTAAGACAGGAAAGAAAAATTTCTGTTGTCAAAGCTGAAAACGAGCATGTCCGGCAGGAGCTGCTGGTTTATCACAGAAACAGTGTGTTGTTTATTTTCATGGCAGTTGTATTAGCGGGTGCGGTTGTTCTGCTGGAAAACTCCCAGGGGGGTAAACATTATCCCGGGTATACGATATATGCGGTGGCGGCATATACCTTTTATAAGATTATTATGTCCTCCATTCAGGTAATCAAGGTAGGAAAAAGAAAATCTCTTCTTCTTTCCATAACCAGAAGAATCGGCTACATTGATGCCTGTGTTTCTATTTTAACACTTCAGACAGCAATGTTTTCTTCTTTTGCAAAAGGAGAGGAAATTCTTATAAAATGGATGAACGGAATAACCGGAGCGGTTGTGTGCGTAATGGTTTTAAGTCTGGGCGTGCAGGGAATCTACTCATCTAAAGGAATGAAGGATAAATTGATGACAGGAGGGAAACGTGATGATTCACATACTTGTAGTGGAAGATGATATAAAATTAAACCGGATTGTCTGCACCTATTTAAATGACAGTGGATTTCAGGCGAAAGGGTGCCTGTCTGCAAAGGAAGCGTATGAGGAAATGTATAATAATCTGTATGAGCTGATTATTTCCGATATTATGATGCCGGAAATTGACGGATTTGAATTTGCCCGGACGGTCAGGCAGGTAAACAAAACGGTTCCGATTTTATTTATGTCAGCAAAGGACGATTTGCCATCCAAACAGAAAGGGTTTCAGCTGGGAATTGATGACTATATGGTAAAACCCGTTGAACTGGAGGAGCTGCTGCTCCGTGTCAGGGCTTTGCTTCGCAGGGCAAATATAGAAATGGAACGAAGGATTACTGTGGGTAATCTGGAGCTGGATGCAGATGGGATGAGTGCCATGATTGATGGAGAAGAAATCAGTCTTACCACCAGAGAATTTAATATTATATACAAGCTGTTATCCTATCCGAAAAAGACATTTTCCAGAGCCCAGCTCATGGATGAATTCTGGGGGGTGGACACGGAGACCAGTCTTCGTGCCGTGGATGTCTACGTAACAAAATTAAGGGATAAATTATCGGCATGTGATGGATTTAAGATTGTGACAGTAAGAGGTCTTGGATATAAGGCGGTATTGATATGAAAAAAAGAAACGATAAAAATCTGGAATCGGTGAAGGAGAGCAGGTTTCCGCCGTCTCTGTTTGTGATTTACCTTATGGTGCTTCTTTGGATGTGCGGCGTCCATACAGGGTTACTTGTATTTATGGACCGCATGGAGTGGAATGCGGTGATTCAGAGTATAGTACCTATGCTTTATTGGGGAATGGTTGCAGTGGTACTTACACTATTTACCAGAAAGAAAATCCGCACTACCTATGAAGAGCCAATGCATAAGCTGGCGGAGGCAACCGAAAATGTAGCAAACGGGGACTTTTCCGTGTATGTTCCTACCCTTCACACACAGAACAAATGGGATTATCTGGATGTTATGATTATGGATTTTAATAAAATGGTGGAGGAGCTGGGAAGCATTGAAACACTGAAAACCGATTTTGTGTCAAATGTATCCCATGAAATGAAAACGCCCATTGCCATTATCAAGAATTATGCAGAACTGCTGAAAACAGAACATATCACAGAGGAACAAAGAATAGAGTATGCACAAGGTATTGAGGGAGCAGCGATAAAGCTTTCCAATCTCATCAGTAATATTCTGAAACTGAGCAAATTAGAGAATCAGAGGATTATCCCGGAAGTCGAAGCTTATGATGTGTGCAGACAGTTATGTGAGTGTATCCTTCAGTTTGAAGATGCATGGGATGAAAAGGAGATTGAACTGGAGACAGAGATAGAGGATGCGGCAATGGTGGAAGGAGATGAAAGCCTTTTGGAACTGGTGTGGAATAATCTTTTGTCTAATGCAATCAAGTTTACGGAGCCGGGAGGAACCATTACGGTGAAGCAGAGCACAGATGAAGGATTGGTAAGCATAGCTGTTTCGGATACGGGATGCGGCATGGACAGTGACAGCGTGAAGCATATATTTGACAAGTTCTATCAGGGAGACACCTCCCATTCCAAAGAAGGAAACGGGTTAGGGTTAGCATTGGTAAAACGGGTGCTGGAGCTGCTGGACGGAGATATTCAGGTTTTCAGCGAGCCTGGAAAGGGCAGTACCTTTTTTGTGACACTGCCCGCAGGGGATGTATCTGAAAACAGGGCTGGAGGAAAACGGTGATGGATGATACAGGAATCAGGAAAAAAGAATTTATAGGATATGAATACAAAGAGGTAATTACAGATAAAAGCAGGGTATCCTTTCTGCTGGACGGATATGAGAATTTTGGGTGGGAATTAGATGGGAACATTTGTGAGGATTCCAGAGAACATATAAATCCACAAAGTCAAAGAAAAGTAATCCTGCGGTTGAAACGGAACCGAAAGCTTGTAAATAAAATGGAGCTTACAAGGCTTCAGCGAAATTTTGAAAGCTGTGTCAGTGAAATTGAAACGCTGGAAAAATCAAAAACCTCTGCAGCGACTATGTATGCACTTATTATAGGCATATTGGGAACAGCATTTATGGCTGGTTCTACATTTGCGGTGACAGCAGAGCCGCCCCATATAATATTATGCATTTTACTTGCCGTACCGGGCTTTATTGGATGGATTCTTCCATACTTTGTTTATAAGAGGGTGCTTGCAAAGCAGACGGAAAAAATAACACCGCTGATAGAAGAAAAGTATGATGAAATTTATTTAATATGTGAAAAGGGAAATAAGCTGCTGTATTAAAGAAAAGCGTGTTAAAATAAGCTGCTGCTTTTATTTTGAAGAGGTCTGTCTTTGGCTATTTCTATGGCATTTTTCCTTATCCTTAATGCTATGTGGATTTACGGGTTGTGCGGTATTCCCGTGGAGTACAGCCATAGCACTCTAAAAATGTTTTTGAAAAATAGCTTAAGTTATTAAAGCCGCATGCAAAAGCAATTTCCGTAATATTTTTTTGGGTATTGCTTAACAGGCTGCAGCTGATTTTTAGCCTGTAGGAATTTAGAAAGCTGACAGGTGACTGCTGTAAATATTGTTTGAAAATATGGCAGCATTTACTGCGGCTGACATGCCCGGCAGCTGCAATTTCCTCCAGTGATATTTTTTCTCCAAAATGCTGGTAGATAAAGGATACCATTTCCTTTTGTATATCCAGGTCGCTGTGCATAGCATTGCTGTTATTTTCCGCTGTAAAGGCTCCGTATTGAAGAAGGCGGCTCCATAAGGTGTTCATGGTAGCAATGGTTTCTAACTCGTATGCCGCTGGTGCCGTCTCCTTTAAATGTACAATTTGTTTTAGAAATTCTGCTGGTTCCACTCCCCATTTGTGTGTGGAATCAAAATGCAGATATTCCAACCCTGGATTTTCAAGAACTGGTGTAATAAGCTGCTGCATTAAAATTTTATTGCCGCAAAACAGAGAGGGATGGAACAGAATACAGGAAAAATGACAATCCTGATTCTGGTAGGAATACCCATAGTGCATTTGGCGGGCGTTTACCATTAGACAGTCATTTTCGTTTAGGACAATCCGTTTTCCGTTAATATAATAGCACATTTTTCCTTTTACAATATGAATCCACTCAAGGTCGTCGTGCCAGTGGCAGGGTGCACACATGTCGGGAAACACTGATAAATCGGTTGTGTGTATATATAACGGGATTCCTGCCTGCTCATAGCGGACAATTTCTGAAAAATCCTGCATCAGTTCCATATCAAATATAGTCATGCTCACTTCTCCTGGATAAATACGATTTTTACAATTATTTGCAACAATTCTGTTAGATTTGAGTGATAATATACACTATAATTATATCAGAAGCAAAGAAAAACAGCAATCTTTCTGTGAGTGAGGGTGATAGAATGAATAATTGCAGAAAAAATAACCTGTTATCTATGATGACGGAAAGAGTATTAATTTTAGCTGAATATGAGGAAACGGATGTATTCCGGGCGGTCTATATTGATTTTCTGCGGAAAATTGAAAAAGAGCTGGCTTGTAATGAAGCGGAGGAGGAATAGGTATGACGATGAGAGAAAGAATTATGAATGGTAAATTGTTTACGGATGAATGTGAAGGGCTTCCGGAGGAGCGTATTGCGGCTAAAAAGCGGATGAAGGCTTTTAATGATTCTTCTCCTGAACAACCGGAGATAAGAGCAAAAATGCTGGGTGAAATGCTGGGAAAGGCAGGGGAAATCTGGATAGAACCGCCATTTTATTTCTGCTATGGAACGCATATTTTCATTGGGAATGGTACCTATGTGAATTTTAATTGCAATTTTGTTGATGATGGAATGATTACCATAGGAGAACGGGTTATGATTGGTCCGGCAGTTACGATTGCTACGGTGGGACATCCAATCCGGCCTGATATGAGGGAATATATGTATGCTGCCCAGGTAACCATTGAGGATAACTGCTGGATTGGGGCAAATGTAACCATATGTCCGGGTGTGACTATCGGAAAAAATAGTGTAGTTGGAGCCGGAAGTGTTGTAATTGATGATGTACCTGAAAATTCGGTTGCGAAAGGAAATCCATGCAGGGTAATCCGGCAGATAAATGAAAGGGACAGACGATACTATTTCAAAGATAATGTTATTGATGAGTCGGATTTGAAAGAAGTAGCAGATTTTGCAAAACAGTAAACCGGTTGCCTATATTTCACTTTTACTCTATACTGACAGTAGTCAAAGAAAAATGGGTATACTATAAAATAAAAGAGGTGCTTATCATTTATGAAGGTGTGTATAATTTTTACCGGCGGTACAATAGGAAGCAGAGTGGATGAAAGCGGCAGGATTACGACAGAGGGGAATTCTCCATATACCCTGCTGGAAATGTACCGGAAGCAATATAAGGATGGGATAGAATTTGTTGTGGAGGAGCCATACTGTATTTTGAGTGAAAATCTTGCTGCGGAGCATATTCGTAAGCTGGCATCCTGTGTAAATCGGGTGGTCAAAAAGGGTGGATTTGACGGAATTATTATTACACATGGAACGGATACCTTACAGTATAGTGCGGCGCTTTTAGGCTATATCTTTGGCGCGGTACAGCTGCCGGTTCTTCTGGTTTCTGCTGATTTTGCGCTGAGCGATGAGCGTTCCAACGGACTGGATAATTTCAGATATGCTTTGGAATTCATAAAAGGGAAATACGGAACGGGAGTTTTTGTAAGCTACTGCAATAAGGGAGATATTCCGGTTATCCACAGGGCAACCCGCATCCAGCAGCATCTTCCCTTGTCAGCGGATGTAGTGAGTGTGGGAAATTCCTGGTATGGCAGGTTTGAGAATGGCATATATATACAGAATCCGCAGTATGAAGTAAGGGACGGCTTACCTGCTATGTTTCCGAAAACAGAAAATATAAAAATGACAGATTGTTCGGATGAAATTATCCGGATTATTCCATATGTGGGAATGTCATATCCGGAAATTTCAGAACATACAAAAGCAGTCTTACATGAGAGCTTCCATTCCGGGACGATTGCCATCAGTGAAAAAATGCTGGAATTTGTTAATGGTGCCCGTAAAAGACACATACCAGTCTATCTCACGGGACTTTCGGAACGGGAGGCAGAATATGAAACGGTGAACTGTTATAGAGAGGCTGGGATTCAGCCGTTATGTGAAAGCGCTCCTATTGCACAGTATTGTAAGCTGTGGCTTGCTTTAAGTAACGGAATCGAGCCTGACAAAATCATGCACATCTCTGTGGCAGAGGATTTCATTTGTCACAGGCGGTAATTCCTGGTATCACATTTCATATAAGCAATTTGAAAGGCTTTCCATTTCCGTCTGGAAACGGGAATCTTTTCTCCGTTAACCAGCGTTATCACCTGATGGTCAAATTCTGTGACATGTGTCAGATTAACCAGATATTTATTATGACAGCGGAAAAAGACTGCGGAGGGAAGCTGTTGTTCCCATTGCAGCAGACTTTCCTCACAGTAATACATATCGTTTCTGGTCCACAGCTCACTGCCGCCGGACTGGGCTGCAAAATAGCAGATGTCCCGGATGCAGATGTTCTGTGGAATCCCCCGCCGTGTCAGGGAAACCATGGTAGTAAGCTGCAGCTCCTCCATGCTGGTATGCAGATAATCAAAAAGCTCTTTTTCCTGGATTGGTTTTGTCATAAACCGGAATACCCGTGCTTCGTAGCCTTCCTTATACCGCATTTCATATGCAGTAAGAATAATGATTATTGTATGTGGAAATTGCCGGCGAAGGTTCTTTGACCATTCAATTCCATCCTCGGAGGCATCGCCAAATTCCAAATCCATGAAAATAATGTCAATGGGAGATATCTGCATGTAACTATAGAGGCTGGAGGGCTTGGAAAAATAAATCAAATCGTTTTCCAGATGGTTTTCGTCATTAAACTTTTTAATCAGTACACTTAATTCCTTTGAAATGGTTTTCTGGTCGTCACACAATGCAATATGCATAAAATTCTCCTTTGTTTTTAGTTGTTATATTGGTAAATAAACCGTGATAGTCAATAGCTTATACTCTATACTTTGCTCAAATCTGCCGTCATATTTTTCAAGCACTTCCCTTATTTTATTTAGTCCAAAGCCATGGTTTTTATTTTCCGGTTTCTTCTTTTTGCCTGTCACATATTGGGCATCCTCTTCCTTGGTTATGCTATTGGAAATGGCAATGGTAAAATATTTCTTTCCGGTCTGGAAATGGATTGTAATCTGGGGCTGCTTAATATCTATACAGCGGTTGGCGGAGGCAATGGAATTTGACAGGAGATTGGAAAACAATGTACACAAATCCATGGCGGACACGGTCCGAAGCTCAGGGAGCCTGCCGTATACAGTTACCTCCACCTCCGGTCTGCAATCGTGTGGAATATTATAATTCAGAATGGCATCCACAACTTCATTTCCGGAAAAATATATGGTTTCCTGAAAGGAAAAGTTTTGTTGTAAATCCTCAAAATAATCCTGTAATTCCTTTTCCTTGCCACTGTTTAAAAGGAAGTTCATATATATAAAATGATTCCGGATATCATGACGGAATTTCCGGAGCTCGGTATCTAAAAGCTCTATATTTTTGTAATATTGTAACTGTTTTTCCAGCAGATGGATATTCTCTTCCCGGTTTTCCTGTGCCTGCATCAGGAATTTTTCTACAAAATATACAACTAAAAAAGTACAGATAGCTACCATCCAGAAAATAACAAGCCGGAAGGCAATAACCTCCATTAAATTTCTGCTGTCCAGCGGAAGATATTTGTCTGCTCTAGTGATATGTACTATGACTAAGGAAATAAAGTAGGCAAGTATATTTGCAAGCATTATTTTGCTGTCAAACAAAAAGATAAACGCTGCAAAAAAAGCAAAGGTACATGCCCATATATGCATGGAAGGGAACAGGTTCAGTATGGCATTATACTGTATAAAAAGTGACACAATAATAAATCCTTTTACATAGAATAGATGTTCCATAATGTAGGAAGGGTTTTTATGATTCCGGTATATAAAATAGATTCCTATTCCTATGTATATCAGCTGGGAAATATCAAATGCTGCAATTTTAAACCAGGATAAATCGGAATATAGTCCTGCTGCCTTACAGATTGTCTCAAATATACCGGCACAGCTGCAGTAGAACGGTATGATAAGCAATACATATATATAAACAGAATCCCAGTATTTTTTTATGATGTTCATTTTTTCCCCCTGTTCCGGCATTTTTTCCAGCGTGAAATGAAAGGAAAAGCCTTTATTTATTTTACATTTTTATTCTGGAAATGCAACAACCATTTAATGGGTAAATTTGACCAGATAATAGATTTTCTCCCCGTTCCAATAGAAAATCATAGTATAATAAAAGATATAATATGTCTAAAAATTCTGGGGCTATTACAGAAGGGATAAATGGAGGGGGACAAAAATGGATAACGATAATGTAAACAATCTTAGTGTATTAGAAATGTACATGACGAAGGTATATGTATGGATTATGTTGCTAGTGACAGGCGCGATTACATGTGCAGGGGTGACCCTGACAATGTTTAAGGCATTGGGGTTATATCCATCTGTACCGTGGGCAGCGCTGCTTGTCTCTTTGGGAATGGACATTATCTATGTCGTAATCGGCATCGTGTTGATTAAGCGGGCAATTGTAAACGGAAGTCTGCGAAAAGGAATGTTAAAGACAGGTAAGCTCTATTTATCTATAATTATAGTAATCCAGTATAATGTTATACAATATTTGATTCCATCCAGGGAATTTTGGGGATTTATCTTTTTCTTTGTACTGCTGACCGTGTTCTTTTTGGATATCCGGATGACGGGGATAGTATCTGGTATTGTTGCAATATCGTATATCATTTTTCTGTTTTCAAGATGGAAGACTGCTTTGCCGGTACAGGATTCCCTGTTTATTCCTGAAGTGATATTAAGGACAATTGCTATAATATTGTCTCTTGGAAGCATTTGCCTGCTGACATGGTTTGTAGGCGAATTTTTAGCCAATGCAAAAAGAGATGAGCTGGAGCAGAAGCATAACCAGGCACAGAATGTTCTCGACCAGGCGGCGGAGATTGGAAACCGTTTGTCTGCCACCAGTCAGAACGTATTGCAAACCACGGAGACACAGAGCAGTTCTTCACAGGAATTATCGGCTATTACAGAAGAACTGACCCAGTTAAGTAAAGAACTGCTATCCCATTCAAGGGAAAATACAGAAAACCTTTCCCAGTTGAATAAGACCAGTGAACAGGTGTCGGAGCAGATTTCTGAAGTAAACCAGATGTCAAGACAGCTGGTCAATCTGTCTAAGGAGAATGAAAATTCCATCAACCAGTTAATGGCAGGCAGCCAGGTTGTTGTTTCAGCGAACCAGAATACCATGGATGCGGTAGCCCATTTATTGGAGGGTACGGAACAGATGATAAATACACTGGCTTTGATTGATGAAATTGCATCTTCCACAAATCTTCTGGCATTGAATGCTTCTATTGAGGCAGCCAGGGCAGGAGAAGCGGGAAGGGGATTTGCTGTTGTGGCAAATGAAATCGGAAGTCTTGCAAGCAATACACAGGAGTCCCTCAAAGAAATCAACCAGCTGATGAATGCATTGGAGCAGGATACCTCTCTGGTTTCCAATTCTATTGATACCAGCTCGAAAAAACTGGAGGAACAGAATACTGTAATGGAAGAAACCATAGCGAAGGTCAGGAATATGATGAAGCTTTTAAACGAATGCTTGAAATCTGTTGAAAGTGTTCACCAGCAAAATAAGCACCAGAAAAATCTGGTGGAGCAGACTTACGAGTATAACAGCATAATGGAAAACCAGATTGAAATTCAGGATGAGCGTTTCTCTGAAATATCAAATGTGATTCAGAATAATACAAAAGAAATTTCGGGACTGGCATGTCTGGCGGACCAGCTGAATGATGTCATAAACCAGTTAAATCAATTGCTGGAATAATTTATTCATGTCTCTTCCTCAACCGGTTTCCATGCTTTCCCGAAATTGATATCCTTAAACAGGGAAGAGAGACCGGTTATCTGCTTTAACCGCAGTATTTCGTCCTTATCCATTCCCAGGTGCTTGGATATCCAGGTGTCTGACCTTCCTAAGTCGTGTAAATCCTTTACAATGTTGCTCATAAGCTCTACATCATGGGAGCCTCTGGCTCTGTTATGGCGGATGGTACTTGCCATCCGCTGGTCAATGGACTTGTCAATAACAGTTACAGGGAGCATACCATGTTCTCTTTCATAGATATCCGGATATTCCAGCATAATCCGGTAGCGGTGAAATCCATCCACTATAATATATATGTCTTGTGCATCGTCATAGTAGCAGACGATGGGCATGGTGTACCCGTCATTTTTGATGCTGTCATACAGCAGCTTCATTTCAGGCGGGGCAACGGAATTCGGGTTATAGTTATTTGCCTGGATTTTGTCCACGGGTACTGCAATTACATTATAAACGGGGCTCTTATATTCCATAGTTTATCTCCTCAACACTTTTGTACTCACTGCGTATGGCATTGATACGCTTTTGTTGTTCCCGGGTTAATCCAAATCCCATAAACCGGCACATGTGGTCATTTTTTAAGATACAGTAACACATCCGTTTCCAACTGGGAATGTCTTTTGATGATTTGATATCATCTGTATTATCAGGAAGATTGCCAATAAAAATGATTCTTGATTTCTTGTTCAAGGTATAATTGGAAACACCGTTTCTACGGATGTGGTAACCGTGGTCCATGAGCTCCTGGATGGTATCCTCATCCAGACCTCCGCCGGTCTTGTGCCAGAATATAATAGAGGTGTTGAATTTTTTGATGTAATTCTTGCGGAGCCGGACAGGCAGGGTGCTTAAAAGGAACTTGGTGTAGGATTCCCAGGTATGTCCCTCCGGCAGGGTGACATTCCGGTAGCCCATGGCTTTGGTTTTTCCGTAAATGCATGCAAAATTAGCGCCCTGGACTCTTCCCACAAGCTTAACCCAGATTTCGGGGTCTATTACACGGTACAGATTCAGGGAATCCTTGGAATAGTCGTTGAAGGGCGAAGCCACGCGCATCTGGGAAACCGTAAGACCAGCCTTGTAATAAAGGTCGTAGAGCTGGTTGTAGTCGTAATTGAAAAGATAATTCGCATGCCATACATCATTGATGGACCAGTCGTACAGTGGGGAGGCGCACCACACATCTTTAAATTGTTTGCTAATCCAGCATTCACCGTTATAACCGTATTTCTTATTTAAAAAACCGCTGTAGCGCTGCAGGGATTCCTCTGCACGAAGACCTAAAAGGCACACGGTCTTTTTGTTGCCGTGGGAAATGCGGTACCATCTGCCAAACTGCTTTGCCAGGTCTTCCTGGTGCATTTTGTACTTATAGGTGCTGATTGGATTGTTGGAGAGCTGAATCACATATTCTTTATCCGGCATGCTCCGCACCCAGCTGTCTTCCTTTGTGTCATCCCAGGGATACCAGTACATCTCATAGCTGCTTAGCGCGGTTCTGGTTGCCATGGGAAGACAGACCCAGTAGGGCTCCACCTTGTCTTTAATCCGTTCAAAGGTTCTTTCAATATATTCTGTGGTTACAGTATACTGCGCCTCAAAATCCTGATGGAATACACCTATGGTTTTTTCCGGATAATATTTTTGCTGGAAATCCAGTACCAGATTGAGCAGCAGACCGCTGTCCTTGCCGCCGGAAAAAGAGAGATAGATATTGTCAAATTCCTGGAATATGTATTGCAGACGTTTCTGAAGCGCTTCGTATACATTTTCTTCCATATATTCACGAATCATAGAATTACCTCTTTTGTTAACTTGTAATTACCATATTTTACTAATTACCATGTTGCTAATGTAACACAATAATAAAGCAAATTCAACATTTTACGACAAAAAATGTTAATTTGCATTTAACAAAATAGGTTCTATTGGTATTTAGTTATGAAAATGTAAGTTATGTTTTGTAACCCTGCAATTTAAAATATAATGTTCTTTAGATAATTAAAGTGTGCTTTGCAAAAGATGGATAAAAATAGTATTACTGAAAAAATTTCACGGATATGATTTTTGTAGAAAAATCGTTTGTGATATGGTAAAATCAAGAAGTAAAGTTAAAAAAACATAAATAAAATTATTTGCGCAAAAAGAAAAAATAAGGTATTGATATAAACAAGATAAGGGAGTGAATTTTATGAAATGTAAGGTATGTGGTGCCGAAAGCGGTAAATATCCTTTGTGCTGGGAGTGCAATAAGAAAAAAGAGACCGGCGAAATTATAAAATGTCCCAGATGCCACCAATGGCACTATGCAAATATGTGTTGCATGGAAGAAGATGCGGAAGATGAGGATGGGGAATATCTTTATGAACGAAAGCCTTCTTTAGTCACAAGGAATGAAATGGAGTATCTGAAATGTATTAAAGCGGTATTGCCGGAAGGCTGTCTAATCCAGGCACAGGCGAACCTGGCTTCATTTATAAAAAGAACGGATAATGCGAAATTTCAGAATGAATTATACAGGAACGTTGATTTTATTATTACGGATTTGTCATATTGTCCATTGCTGGTAATTGAAATTAACGACCAGAGCCATTTGACACAGGATAGACGGAAGCGTGATGAAAAGGTTACCCATATTTGTGAGGAAGCGGGAATACCTATCATTAAATTGTGGACATCTTATGGAGTAAATTCAGAATACATAAAAAAGCGGATTACGGAAACTCTCTCAGCATTACCGGTAAAAAGGGTTCATCATTTTAATAAAGAAAAAGAGATAAAAGAGGAGATAAAAGAACCTGCAGCATCGTCCTGGGTAACTAATACACAAACAGGCAGCAAAAATGGCTGTTATATTGCAACCTGTGTGTATGGTTCGTATGATTGTCCACAGGTATGGACATTACGCAGATTTCGTGATGATAAACTTCGAAAAAGATGGATTGGTCGTGTTTTTATAAAAATATATTATGCAATAAGTCCTGCTCTTGTAAAGAGATTTGGTGATAAAACATTATTTCGGGAGTTTTGGAAAAAGCATTTGGATTCTTTGGTTTTACAGCTTCAAAGGGAAGGTATAAAAGATACTCCATATGCAGATTCTTAAATCTTCTGCAACTGGACGTAGATATTTAAAAATGTTGACAGAAACGGGATATATAGAATTACAGGGAGGTACGAATAATTCAATTACTGGTTATTCATCCCCAAAATTGTTTATCTGTCGCGAAATCTAAAATAGTTAGAAAATATGGTATAAAAAGCTTTGGCATGGGTTATATGGAGTGGAGGATAGGTTATATGCAGAAAAATGATGCGATAAAAAGAATAAAGATAATAAATATATTCATAATGGCGATTTTGTCTGTATGCGAAATTGGTGTAATTGCAGCAGGAATGAAAGGATATATGGATTTTAGGAACAATTAAAACTCAATCGGACCATGCTCCTTTTCAAATTGTGCAACATGCTTTTTCATAAGAACTTCTATTTCACGGTTGGCAGAGCGGGCATTATATTCAGCGACATATCGAAACTTTTTTAATAAATTATAATCTGTTCGTAATGTAAATTTTGATGTCTCCGATTGCATTGCTGTACCTCCATACCATAAAATATGCCTCTATTATAATGTCAAAATGATGGCAAAAATAAAACTGGGGGCAAAATGACGGCACAATTTGTGACAAATGAAATTGTCTTACAATTCTATTTTACCGTGAAATTCTTCAAATTCAGAAACATGTTTTCTTATAAGAATTTCCAATTCACGATTGGCAGAACGTGCATTGTATTCTGCAACAAAGCGAAATTTTTTTAATAGTTCAGAATTAATTCGTATTGTAAATTTGGATAATTTGAATGACATACAAATCCTCCTAAAAATAGTATGACTTTATTATAATGTCAAAAAGCCGTCAAAAAATGCATTGACGGCAATGTGACGGCATGATATGATAAAATATATTATTTTTATAGAAAGAGGACAAAAGAATGAGTGCATTTACCAGAGTTTTAAAAAGATTAGATATAGGCAGCCTGGTTTCTTATTATCTGTATGGCGTGGAACCTTTTGAAAAAATTACAGAGGATTATTCAGAGAAGCTTAATTTATCCTATGATGAGTTGTTTGCAGAGATGAAGGAGCTGTTCCCGGATATAGATTGTGAAAATGAAGACTTGGGTAATGCAGTGTGCATATTTGCTTCCATACATGGTGAGGTTCATTTTCAGGTGGGTCTGCTAATTGGTTTTCAGTTGTATAAGGGGCTGGACCAGGGATATCTCAATCTGCATGAAGAGGATTTAAAAAATGGTGTTTTGAAATTTGTAGCACCAGATGGCAACTGGTATAAAACAGATAATTCTCTTTTGGAAGATTTTTTGGAAAAGAGAATGCGGGAAGCATTGGAACCGTCATCCGTTTCGGATGAACAATATCAGGAGGCTTTAAAGAAGCAGAAGGAGAGTGTAAAGCAGCTGGAGGAATGTGGTTTAAACAAGGAGCAGTTGGAGAAGGTAGAACAGGTTATTTTAACCAGCCAGACCTTGAACGCAGAGTATGGAAGGGCGGCTTATAAGCAGGGCTACATGGATGCATATAAGCTTTTGACGGAATTGAAACATATACGATAAGCTGTAAGTATAAAAGGAATTATAAAAAACAATATATTTGACAAAATATTGGAAATATGATATCGTTTGGTAATAAAAATGTTACCAAACGATTTTTATATTAAGGGGGAGAAAATAATTATGGATAAGAAAAAACGGAATATTATTTTGGCAGTAATAGGAGGAGTTTTGGTTTTAGCTGTTATCATGCTTGGAGGATACTGGGGTATTTATCTGCCTATGATTCAGTATCAGTTGGCAGAAGATACAGATATTGCCGAAGAGGAGACTGTTAATCTCGACCAATCGGTGGAGCTGGGCGAATATGGAATACAGTTTAGGCTGCCGGGCGGATGGAATCAACAGGAAGCAAGTGAGTTAAATGTATATTATAAAGAGCCGGAGGAACAGGCAGGCTTTGCCGTATTTGTTTATAAGAAGGACGAATTGAGAGAAGGCTATACCGAAGCGGAAATATTTGAACTGCAAAACCAAGTCATTTTAGAGGAGAGAGACAGTGTAGAACAGGTGGGAGAGCTTGAAAATATCACATCAGAGGATATTCAGGTAATGAAAAAGGTATACCGCACTTCCACAGATGGAAATAATAACATATATAATTTTTATTGGATTTCTTTCCGGGATAATACAGACTTGTATGCATGGGTATTAATCAATGGTGTGCAGGATTATATGGAGGAAAACGAAAGTTTAATAGATGAGATTGCTGCCTCTGCAAGGTGGACAGGAGAAGAGGAATAATGGTGGAAGAGATTCAGATAGATAAAGAAGAAAAAAATAAACGTGCACTGCTCATTACGGTTATTGTATTAATAATACTATTTATTCTTGGATATATTGTATTGATGGTGGATGAGCGGAAAGCACTTATGACCCATTCACCACAGACATTGGAAACCTATATGGAGAATTGCATTAATGAAGATTTTGAAGTCTGGTTTGATATATATGCATATATGCCCGGAGAGATATTGGGAGAGGATTTACCCTATAAGGGTAAAGTGGTATATGAGGATGGCTCAGAGCTGGAGTTTAAAATATACTGGAGTAAAAAAGGACTCTTTGATATCCGAAGTGATTATGAGGAAAAAATGGTTCGTCATTATGCCCAGAAGTATGGATTCTCCTTTGAGGATGAAAATGTATGGTATTGGATTCGATTTAAAGACAGTGATATAGAGGGAGAGAATGCAAAGCTGTATCAATTTTTTACGGAATTAGAGAATAGTGGATACATTCAAGCAGGACAGGAACTTGCACTTTATTTGGAATTGGAGAAAGAAGAAGGATATGCAATATCTAAATATATCAGCATGAGCCTGGAAGAGCCGGTGGATTTTGAAGATATCAAAAAGGAATTAACGGAATAGGAGTGAATTAGAATGGTACATATATCCGATGCAGAATGGGTTTTTTTGGAATTGCTCTGGGAGCATGACGGACTTACCATTACACAGTTTGAAAAAATGTTAAAAGAGGAAAAGGGATGGAGTAAACATGCCATTATTTCCTTTCTGAAAAAAATGGAAAGCAAAGGTCTTGTAAAGTATCGTGTAGAAGGCAGAGCCAAGGTCTTTTATACAGACATGGAAAAGACAGAGACCAGAAAAGAAGAGACGGTAGGATTTTTAGATAAGGTATTTCATGGAAAAATTGGTTTACTGGTTTCTTCTTTGGTGGAAGAAGACTGTCTGGATGATTCGGAAATTGATGAATTAATGAGGATATTGGAGGAGAAAAAGAAATAACATGCAATTGGTTGGATTATCAACAATTACATTGGAATGTTCCTTCATGATAATTTGTATTCTGTTTGTCCGGAATTTTCTGGCAGGTAGATTTCGTCCGTGGGTGATGAAATGTCTATGGAGTTTGTTGACAGTACGGATTCTGATTCCCATACGGT
The DNA here is from genome assembly GCA_037301995.1 of bacterium. Taxonomy (GTDB): domain Bacteria; phylum Bacillota; class Clostridia; order Lachnospirales; family Lachnospiraceae; genus CAG-590. The sequence goes on from JAXVOW010000024.1 coordinate 19,237, forward strand.
TTCAGATTGAAGCCGAATGGCTGCAAAGCATAAAGGATATTACATATTTAAAACAGATGACGGAATGGCTTTGTCAGCCGGAGCTTGTTATTGCGGTAAGTGTCGTCTGGTTATGTGGTGTCATTTTTTTTATATTTTATTTTCTGGTAAAAAACAGTTGTTTTGTGCGGAGATTGAAGAAACACCGGGAAATTTATGGAAGAAAAGAGAATCTTCTGGTGTATTTTGTGGACGGAAGAATCGGTTCCTGCCTGGAGGGATTATTTGCACCAAAGATTTATATCAGCAGGCTGGCAGAGCCAAGTGTGGATTGGTGTAAATGGATTGTGAACCATGAACTATGTCATTATCATTTCCGGGATAACTGGCATGTATTTCTCCGCAATCTGTGTCTGGTACTGCAATGGTTCAATGTACTTTTGTGGTATGCAGTGGGGTATTGGGTGGAAGACTGTGAACTGGCATGCGATTATGCTGTTACAAAGGATAAAACCCGTGAGGAGCAGATTGCCTATGGAAAATGTCTGGTGGCAATGTCAGCCAGACGTCCGGAGAAATATATGCAGAATCTGACAACAGGCAATTCTCTTAGTGAAGTAAGCATTCGAAAAAGAGTGGAGATGATTTCCCTGCAGGAGTATGGACCGTTTTGGCAGGAATTATTAGTGGCAGGCTTGATGTTAGGCATGCTTCTGCTGACATTTTTAACACCCAATGCATCCAATAATACGTGGGTCTATGCAGTGGATGCCATACCGGTTGTAACAGATTATGTGGTTCGCTATGAATTAGAGGAACCCACAGAGGAGAACCGGCAGCAGGTTCTTGCAAATATGAAAATCAGAAAAGGATGGTCATCCAGAAAGCATATTCAGTTGGTTCCGGTTGGGGAGAAAGAAGTCGCAATTATTTTTCCGTTGACGGAAGAACGTTTCTTTTTGCGAATGGAGACTTTTGCAGATAATTTTGTATTGGATACAGACTATACGGTATTAATTGATAATAAGGAGGAATACCGGATTGACCTGGAACCGGAAGACCTTGTGGAAAAAAAGCGGGGAGAGGAGTACAGCTTTTGGGTTGCTTATGAAACCTTAGGATTTGAAAAGCCTTCAGGCTCAGACTATAAGGTTTATGGAGGAAGCCTGCAGGAATATGAGGGGAGTGAAATGGACATGACAGAGGATTTCATTTGCATTTACAGGACAACATACGAAGCTTCCAGAAAAGAATTTTTGGAAAGATTATTGACGAATAATCCATGTGAACTGATAAGGAGATGAGATATGAAAGAGGCATATAAACAAACATGGATTCATGCATTTGATTGGAAGGGGCGAATCGGGAAAAGTATCTATTTGAAGGGGATGCTTATGCATATCCTATTGGCATGGATTCCAATTCTTATCATTGTAATGTTGGAAATAGATAATATGGTTTGCCTGTTTTTTTTGATTTTTTTTGAGATGTCTTTGATTCCTATGCTGAGTTGTTCCGTGCAGCGGCTGCATGATGTGGGAAAAAGCGGATGGTGGATGTTGCTGTATATTGCCATATCAACGCTTGTTGTTGGGAATATCCTGTTTTTAGTGGAGGTTACCAATAAAAGCGATGGTGATAATAAATGGGGAAGGGGCGAGGAAGATAAGAAAATGATTCCGGAATCAATGGAACATGGATTTTCGCAAGAGAAAACCTTTGTAGATGAGTATGTGACGACACAGGAGTTAGCGGATACCCGTAAAAAATTGATTCGTAATGTCATTTTCATTGCATTGATTGTAATCGGACTTCTTGTACTATTTGAGTTGCCCAAAATGATTTTATATGGTTGGACAGTAGAAGATATATGGTACGATTATTTGTATTAATTGAGTGGGAAAAAAACACTTGACAAATATTAGCATAAATTCTATAATAGCGCATATAATCCTAGTAAGAACATAGGTTAATAGGGAAATAAAAAATAGGAGGATGAAGCTATGAGTCAGATTAAAGAAAGTGCATTAGAGTTAGTTGGAGGAACTCCAATATTGAAACTGAACCGTTACACGGAAAAGGCAGGGGTTAAGGATGCTGTTATCCTGGCAAAGCTGGAATACCTGAATCCGGCGGGCTCTGTGAAGGACCGTATTGCACTTGCAATGATTCAAGATGCAGAGAAAAAGGGGCTGCTGAAGCCGGGGGCAACCATTATTGAGCCGACATCCGGAAATACCGGAATCGGGCTTGCAGCTGTTGCAGCAGCAAAGGGATATAAGACAGTTCTCACATTGCCGGATACCATGAGCGTGGAGAGACGCAATTTGTTAAAGGCTTACGGGGCAGAGCTGGTACTGACAGAGGGAGCCAAGGGTATGAAGGGAGCCATCGCCAAGGCGGAGGAGCTGAAGGAATCCACTCCGGGCGCTGTTATTCTCGGTCAGTTTGTTAATCCTGCTAACCCGGAGATACACAGAAATACAACCGGTCCGGAGATTTGGGAGCAGACTGATGGAAAGGTTGATATTTTTGTTGCCGGTGTGGGAACCGGAGGAACGGTTACCGGTGTCGGTGAATATTTGAAATCAAAGAATCCGGATGTAAAAGTGGTAGCGGTAGAGCCGGCATCCAGTCCGGTATTATCCCAGGGTACAGCCGGTGCACATAAGATACAGGGTATCGGTGCAGGTTTTGTTCCGGAGGTATTAAATACAAAGATTTATGATGAAGTAATTACGGTGGAAAATGAGGATGCATTTGCAGAGGGCAGAGCCTTTGCGGTCAGTGAGGGTATTCTGGTTGGAATCTCCTCCGGTGCGGCATTAAAGGCGGCATCTGTTCTGGCAGCAAGACCGGAAAACAAGGGTAAGAATATTGTAGTGCTGCTGCCGGATTCCGGTGACCGTTATTTATCTACACCGTTATTTAATAACTAATGCATTTTGTTGAGAATCCCATCCGCTGTCACGCCGGGATGGGTTAAATACAGGCGGCAGATTTGAGAGGCAAGTTCTTCACTGATATTGTTGTGGCTGGCAATGTCAGTGACGGATTTGCCTTTATCTGTTTCCTTCATGACGGTAACAATAATATCCCGGATATCCTTTTTGGATAGGGAGTGCAGATTGGCGCTGGTGGCTGTTTCCGATAAATCAATGCGGGTAATCTCAAAGCTTCCGTCATCTGCTATGTGGATGGCTGCCATAGTTACCGGCAGGGTGAAGCGCCGTGGACCGCAGCTCCCCGGGTTTAGCCAAACCTGGTTATGGATTTGTTTTTCCTCATATTTATGGGAATGTCCATAAATGACGAGGTCGCAGTCGCTGATATCCTCGGTTATCTGCTTTTGATTGTGAATCATGAATATTTTTATGCCATAGAGCTCTAACCGTAATGTGTCGGGAATGGCATCTGCCCATTCTTTATCTGCATTTCCTCTGACAACATAGGTTTTGGCGATTGCTTCTAACTGGTCAAGAACCTGTTGGGAGTTGATATCGCCGCCGTGCAGAATAATATCACAGTCCGATAATGCTTTCTTGACCGGTTCCCTCAATAATCCATGTGTATCAGATATAACGCCAATTTTAACCATAAATATGCCCTCCTCATATATTGGGGTTGCGCTGCCTGTCACCCGTAACGGTACATAAGCAGTGTAACATGAATGGTTATAGTGTAGCATAGCGCCCTGGATTTTGCCACCGCAAAGATATGAAAAAGCCGGATATCTCTTTTCTCATTTATTCTTGATAAACATAGTAAGCCTATGGTAAACTGGGTTATATGGAGGTGCATGAGTTATGAAGATTTCTACAAGGGGACGTTATGCCATTCGTGTATTACTGGACTTGTCCGAACACGATACGGGAGAATATATACCTTTATGTGATGTTGCAAAAAGACAGGAGATATCGGAAAAATATTTGGAGGCGATTGTATCGCTGCTGGTTAAGAATGATTTTCTGACTGCCTTAAGGGGAAAGGGTGGGGGCTACAAGCTGACCAGAAGACCGGAGGAATACAGTATCGCCAGTATATTAAAGATAACGGAAGGCTCCTTTGCACCGGTTGCTTGTCTGGAGCATACACCGAACCAGTGTGAGAGGGTGGCATATTGCAAAACCCTGAAGATGTGGGAGGGATTACAGCGGCTTGTGGAGGACTACTTTGAGAATATTACGATTCAGGATTTGCTGGATAATGAGCCGGGAGCGGATAATTATATTATTTGATTCATAAGAGAGAAGGAAAACAAACATGGATAAATATTATGAAGAAGAAATGAACCGGATAGAGAAAAAATTGGAAAAAGTGAGACCGTTCCTGTCTCTTCCCGGCAGACCGGACTGGATGAGAGATGATGATGGACTTATGCGGATTTATAATAATTTTTCGGAATTGAAACGCAGGGGAAGGCTGACGTATGCGTGCATTGTACAGGCGAATGTGCTTTTGTTTGAAGAGGGAGCACAGAACCACCCGGCTTCTGTCATTTATACACAGGACGTTGCAGGCAGGTCAAATCCTGAAATTCTGGTTTCTCTTGCGAATGAATTGTACCAGTATAAATCACAGTTTATTTTAAAGGCACCCCGTAATATGCGGAAAGCGGTTAAGCATCTTAAGAGTGAATATGACCGGGGGCCGGAATATATTGACTTTTCAAGAAAGAAGGAATATCCCTTCAATATGTATCTGACTACGGTAATGATTTACCGGGAACATTTAATTGAACATAAACTTGATGAGCGGATTTATCCGGTTTTGTATCTTCCGGACAAGCCCGAAGTGGTTATGCTGGTTCCGGAGACAAGACTAGATGGAGGCGGCATATGTTTTGCATAAGTGTGAGCTTTAAGAAAACGCCGCTGGATATCAGGCAGAGGTTTGCTTTTTCATGGGAGGAGCAGGAAAGCTTTTTAAGGAATTTAATGCAGATGGAGATAATAACAGGGGGAGTTATGGTATCCACCTGCAACCGCAGTGAAATCTATTTTACCGGAGAAGAAAATCCGGTAGGGCTTGTGGAAAAGGAATTGTCTGCGTGGAAACAGATAGAGACAGGGCTGATAAAAAAATACTGTCTTTATTATACGGATGCAGGGGCGGTGCGGCATCTTTTTAAGGTCGCCTGCGGGCTGGACTCCATGGTGTTAGGGGAGGATGAGATTCTCCACCAGGTGAAGGAGGCGTATTTGTTTGCCAATAACCATGGATATACCAACAGTGATTTGAATATTATATTTCAGGGGGCATTTAACTGTGCGAAGCTGTCCAAATCCAGTACAAGGCTGTCGAATACGCCAGTGTCTATTGGCACACTGACTGCAAATACAGTGGAGAATTATCTGTGTGAGGAAAGGCAGCAGAGGGCTGGATGGGTTTTAGTGATTGGCGCCACAGGTAAAATCGGTTCCATTGTGGCAAAGGATTTGACAGCCAAGGGAATTTCGGTAATTGGAACCAGCAGAAAACACCATACACAGGATGGAATTTTTCTGACGGATAATATAGAATGGGTGGATTTTGAGAGCCGGTACGACTATGTACAGCAAGCGGACGCTATCGTCAGTGCTACGGCGAGCCCGCATTATACGCTGACCCTGGAGGAATTTCAGAAAAAGGCGGAACAGGGGAAAAGACAGCTTTTAATTGATTTGGCGGTACCCTATGATATGGATAAGGAAATCGGAAAGCTTTCCGGAACAACCCTGCTGGACATGGATTATTTCAAGGCGCTTTCAAAGGAAAACCGCAATATCAGGTTGGGAGAGCTGGACAAGGCAGAGCAGATTTTGGAGGAGTGTGCAGAGGAGGTTTTAAAAAAGCTGTATCTGCGTGATTTTAAAGAGAAAATGGGGACAAGGTACGAGGAGGAATGGTTCCGGAAAATGACCTGTTATCTCAGGGAGGTACTGGACAGCGAGCCATTTTTTGAGGTGCTTCAAAGGATATATGATAAGGAAGAAGGAGATAAGTAAATGGCATATTTTCCGTTTATGGTGGATATCAAAGGGAGACGGTGCCTTGTGGCTGGCGGTGGCAGCATAGCCCTTCACAAGGTTCAGATTCTGCTTGGCTTTGAGGTGGATATCAGAGTGGTTGCGCCGGAAATATGTGAGGAATTGAAAGCACTGGGTGGAGCTGCACTGGAGCTTGAGGAACGGGAATTCCTTGACGGCGACGTGGAGGATGTGGATTTTGTCATTGCCGCAACGGATAATGAGACGCTCAATTATCATATTTCAGACTTGTGCCGGCGAAGGAGGATACCAATCAATGCGGTGGATATGAAGGAGGCCTGTTCCTTCATTTTTCCGGCGCTGATTCAGGATAAGGATTTGCTGGTAGCCATATCCTCCGGTGGGCAGAGCCCGGCGGCGGTCTCCTTTGTAAAGAATAAAATAAGGGAGAGAATGCCGGATTATTATGGCGAAATGATGGAGCAGCTTGGAGCGTACAGGGATTTTGTTTTGGAGCATGTGGACACTGCAGGAAAGAGAAAAGAGATATTTTACCGGCTGCTGGAATATGGGGATTCCCATGGCGGAAGGATACCGGAAACACTGGTACGGGAAATGGTACAGAGTGTAAATGAGGGAGATGAAAATGGTGCAGAAAATTAGAATCGGGACACGGGGTAGTGCACTTGCCCTGATACAGACGGACCAGGTAATCCGGGCGCTTCATGAAAGGTATCCGGAGCTGGAGATAGAGAGTGTGGTTCTCCGGACGAAGGGAGACAGGATATTAGATAAGCCGCTTCTCGATTTTGGCGGGAAAGGAGCATTTATCACTGAGTTTGAGGAGGCTCTTTTAGATAAAAGAATTGATTTGGCAGTGCACAGTGCAAAGGATATGCCCATGGAATTGGCGGACGGGCTTGCCCTTGCGGGAACCCTGCCAAGGGCAGATGCCAGGGATGTGCTGGTAATGCGGAAGGGAGTGCAGCTTAGCCGGTCTGCTTTTGCAGAGAACGAGGTACAGCATGGGGGAAGCCTCCGGGAAACGGGAGGCATGGAAAAGGAAGCGAAGGCTTCCGGGCTTGTCATCGGAACGGGCAGCCTTAGAAGACAGTTCCAGTTAAAGAGACTTTTTCCGGATGCCGTCTGTGTAAATATCCGGGGTAATGTACAGACCCGTCTGCAAAAAATCCTGGAGGGGCAGTGTGACGGAGTCATCCTTGCGGCAGCGGGACTGGAGCGGCTGGGCTTGCTGGAGGAAAAGGAATTTGACTACCGCTGTTTTTCCTATGAGGAAATGCTGCCAGCAGGGGGACAGGGCATTATTGCTGTGGAGAGCAGACAGGAAGAGAGCATTATGGAACTGGTGAAGGGCATTTCCGATGAGAATGCATATATGGAGCTGGAAACGGAACGGAGGGTGCTGCGGTTACTGGATGCGGGCTGCCATGAAGCGGTTGGTGTCATAGCGCAGATAGAAGGCGACCGGATATTCCTTAAAATGCTTCGGGAGAAAAACGGAATTATCACCAGCAGGCAGGGAAAGGATATGGCTGTAAACCGTCTGAAACTGGCGGATGTCCTCGTGGGACAGGAAAGATAAAGGCAGGAAAAGATGGGAAAAGTATATTTAGTAGGGGCAGGTCCCGGAGATGCAGGACTGATTACCGTAAAGGGTCTGGAAAAACTAAAGGAATGTGATGCCGTTGTATATGACAGACTGGCTTCCGATGAACTGTTACACTATGTTAAGCCGGAGTGTGACAAAATATATGTGGGAAAGCAGGCGGGACAGCATTGCAAAAAGCAGGATGAGATTAATGAAATACTGGTGGAATCCGCCAGCACCCATAAGACAGTGGTGCGTTTAAAGGGAGGAGATTCCTTTGTATTTGGACGGGGAGGCGAAGAGATAGAAGCCCTCTGCCGTCACGGTATTCCCTATGAGGTGATTCCGGGAATTACCTCTGCGGTGGCAGTTCCAGAATGTGCCGGTATCCCGGTTACCCACCGTGGGGTGAGCAGGAGCTTTCATGTGATTACCGGGCATACAAAAAATTCTGTGGGCAGCCCGGATTACGATTATGAAACGATGGCAAAAAATGAAGGAACCCTGGTATTTTTGATGGGACTTTCCAATCTGGGAGAAATTGCAAAGCAGCTGATAGATGCAGGAAAACCGGCGGATACCCCGGTGGCGGTTATTTCAGAGGGAACTACACAGCGTCAGAGGGTAGAAAGAGGAACCCTTTCCGATATAGAGGATAAGGTTAGGAAAAAGGAAATGGTAAGCCCGGCGGTTATCGTGGTAGGAGATACGGCGGAATACCGGTATCTGCACCAGAAGGACTGTAAGCGGGCAGGAATTACCGCAACTGCACCTTTGAGGGAAAAATTGGGGCGTGGTTTGGAGGCACTTGGCATACAGTCTGTTCCCATCTGCAATATGGAGGTGGTGCCCACAGGGGAGCTGGAAAAACTGGATGGGGAGCTTGCACATTTAAACCGGTATCAGTGGGTAATGTTTACCAGCCAGAATGCGGTCCGGTTATTTTTTGCAGAAATGAAGCGTTGCAGCATTGATATACGCGTATTGGGCAGTCTGCGGTTTGCGGTCATAGGCAGTGGAACTGCGGATGCGCTTTGGGAGCAGGGAATCCGGGCGGACTTCATACCCTCCCGGTATACAGTGCCGGTGATGGCTCAGGAGTTTGCAGATGTTGTAAAACCGGGTGAGCAGGTTCTGATTCCAAGGGCAGTTCAGGGAAGTCAGGAGCTGCCTGCCATTTTGTCGGAGCATGGCATTGCTTATAGGGATATCCCTATTTATGATGTAGTGGGAACCCTGACAAAGAATATAAGCTGTCTGGACAGCCTGGATTATCTGGTGTTTGTCAGTGCCTCCGGTGTGAGCGCATTTTTTGGAGAGATTAGAAAACAGAAGGTGATTCTGCCGGAGAAGATAAAGCTTGCCTGTATCGGAAGGACGGCACAGGAGAGACTGCTAAAGGAATATGGCAGGGCAGACGTGGTGGCTGAAGTCAATGATGTGGAAGGACTGTTAGAGGCAGTGAAGGAGTATGAATCGCATTGTGGAAAGTAAGGTACAAGTATTGCTGAAAACAGAAGGAAAACGGAGGTGGTAATTCATGATGCGCATGAGAAGATTACGTGTAAATGAAGCGATGAGAAGTCTGGTGAGAGAAAACAGCGTCAGCAAAAATGATTTGGTCTATCCGGTTTTTGTCATAGAGGGAGAAAACATCAAAAACCCTGTGGATTCCATGCCGGGCATTTACCAGTGGTCCATAGACCGGTTTGAAGAGGAGCTTGAGCGGATACGGACGTCAGGAATCAAGGCAATTCTGATTTTTGGAATACCGGAGCATAAGGACGAAAAGGGAAGCGAGGCGTATAATGATGAGGGCATTACCCAGCGTGCAATCCGCCACATCAAGGAAAAGTCACCGGAGCTATTGGTCATTGCTGATGTGTGTCTCTGTGAGTATACCTCCCATGGACATTGCGGTCTTATCTGCGGGCAGGAGATATTAAATGATGAAACGCTGGTACTGCTTGGAAGGATGTCGGTCAGTCTGGCAAAGGCAGGCGCCGATATCATTGCACCGTCAGATATGATGGATGGCAGAGTGGAGTATATCCGGAATGCGCTGGATGAGAACGGTTTCCAGAATACAATGATTATGGCATACAGTGCGAAGTTTGCTTCCGGATATTATTCGCCGTTCCGGGATGCGGCGCATTCCGCCCCGTCCTTTGGAGACCGGAAAACCTATCAGATGGACCCTGCCAACGGAAAAGAGGCGGTGCGGGAATGTGAAAATGATATTCTGGAAGGGGCAGATATCATTATGGTGAAGCCTGCCCTTGCCTATCTGGATGTGGTGAAGGATGTGTCTTACCGCACAGACTACCCGATTGCGGTTTACAATGTAAGCGGCGAATATTCCATGGTGAAGGCTGCCGCCTTAAACGGCTGGATAGACGAAAAACGGATTGTGATGGAGAACATGATTGCCATGAAGAGAGCCGGAGCAAAGATTATTATTACATATCATGCGTTGGATGTGGCAGAGTGGTTAGAGGAATAGGGAGTGCGGTCTATGAGGAAAGTATATTTTTATCTTCCGGATTTTTATGTGAATTTTCATTTGATAACAACGCTGGATGATATGATGAAAAAGTCACCAGAGCTGTTTTTTGATGATATAAAGATAGGTGCGGCTTATGGATGCTTTCCGGGGAGCATATGGAATGGAGGGCGTGTTGTGCTGGGAAGCTGCACAAAACAGGATATGCAATATGCAATCAGTGAGCTGAACAACCGGGATATTGCGGTGCGGTATACCTTTACCAATCCTTTGCTGGAAAAGCATCATTTACTTGACACATTTTGTAACCTGTGCATGGAATTAGGAGACAACGGTAAAAATGAGGTGCTGGTATACTCTCCGGTTTTGGAGGAATTTATACGGAAAACCTATACCGGCTATGCAATCCTGTCCTCCACAACAAAATGTATCAATGATGTGGAAGGAATACAGAGGGAGCTGGAGAAGAATTATGCGCTGGTGGTGCTGGATTCCGCAATGAATAATACAGAAGAACTGTTTACATTGCAGCATAAGGAAAAAATTGAATTGATTGCAAATCACTACTGCCAGGATAATTGCCCGAAGCGTAAGGAGCATTATGATGCGGTGGGCAGATGCCAGCTGCAATTTTCGGAGGTGGACTTTCCGGACTGTGGTAACATCAACAGGGATTTCTTCCAGGTAATGAAAAACAGCTCTTTTATCACAACGGATGCTATATTCGGGAAATATAGGAACGCCGGTTTTGTCAATTTTAAACTGGACGGCAGAGGATTTAATAAATATAAGGTGCTGGAAAGCTTTCTCTATTATCTGGTAAAGCCGGAGCACAGAGATGAAATGCGGTTATATCTTTTGAGGAAGCTTTATAAGTAAATGAGAAAATGAAAAGCTATCTGCCGGCATCTGCGGCAGATAAAAAATGGAGTTGTGTTATGAGTAAGTCAGATGTTTTATTTGAAAAATCGAAAAAAATGATGCCGGGCGGTGTAAACAGCCCGGTTCGTGCTTTTTTGGCAGTAAAACGGAATCCGTTGTTTATTGACCATGCAAAGGGCTCTAAAATCTTTGATGTGGATGGGAAGGAATACATTGATTATGTCTGCTCCTGGGGACCGGGAATCTTAGGACATGCGGATGACAGGGTCATAGAGGCGGTAAAAAAAGCATGTGAAAAGGGGCTGACCTTTGGTGCACCCACTGAGAAGGAATACATTTTGGCAGAGCTGGTACAGAAAACGATGCCTTCCATGGAGATGCTGCGGCTGGTAAATTCGGGAACAGAGGCGGTGATGAGTGCAATTCGTGCCGCAAGGGGTTTTACCGGAAGAGATAAAATTGTAAAATTCCGGGGATGCTATCATGGGCATTCCGACGGACTGCTGGTAAAAGCGGGTTCCGGGGCATTGACCCAGTCCGTGCCGGACAGTCTTGGGATTCCGGCGGACTATACAAGAAATACGCTGGTTGCAGAGTATAACGACACTGCTTCTGTGGAGAATTTATTTTCCCGGTATGGAGAGGATATTGCGGCAATCATTGTGGAGCCGGTAGCTGCCAATATGGGGGTTGTGTTACCGGAGAAGCATTTTCTGGAGGATTTAAGAAGAATTGCAGACCGGTATCAGTCTCTCTTGATTTTTGATGAGGTGATTACAGGCTTCCGTTTATCCCTTGGTGGCGCACAGGAATACTTTGGCGTGAAACCGGATTTGACCACGCTGGGTAAAATCATTGGCGGTGGTATGCCGATGGCAGCCTATGGCGGCAGAAGGGATATTATGGAGGTGGTAGCACCGCTGGGGGGCGTGTATCAGGCGGGGACCCTGTCCGGAAATCCTATTGCCACCACGGCAGGCATTGAGACTTTGAAAATCCTGATGGAAGAAAACGACAGAGGATTGTATGAAAAGCTTGCAGAGAGTACCGGGCAGCTTGCAGCTACAGTAAGGGATGCCTTTGGGAACAGGGTATGGGTAAACCAGATTGGCTCCCTGATGAGTATATTTTTTACAGATAAGCCGGTGGTGGATTATGAGAGCGCAACCGGTTCGGATACGGAGCAATATGCGGATTATTTTAATTATATGTTAGGGCAGGGAATCTATCTGGCACCCTCCCAGTTTGAGGCAATGTTTGTTTCCAGTGCACATACGGAGGCAGATTTGGAAAAGACCTGTCAGGCGGTAAGAGGGTATTGTGATTTTTGTGGTTAAGAGAAAGGAATGCAAATTAAAAAACATTTAGAGTGGATAATTGATTTAATCCTCCTGAAATTGACAAGGGAAATAACCCGGTCTTTTTTAGGGGGATTTTTTTGGCTAAGAGTACTTTTGTTAAGCAAAGTGGAGTTCCGAATATATTAAAAAGTTAACGACATATTAACAATGAAATAAAGTATGTCGAAAATCATAGGAAAATGTCGAAATGTATGTTAGAATGCAGCTATTGTATAAGAGAGGCTTTAAATGAATTTTGTGAAAGAAATGGAGGCTGTGTATGGTGACAGAGAACAATAAATAGTGACATATGTCACATATACAAATTAGGAAAAGTATGATATTTTTTAATAAACTAAATAAATGAGGGCAGACAAAAGGCTGGAAGGAAAGGGGAGAAGGAAGCGTGGAGAAACAGCAAAAAAAGAAAAGCAGGCTTTGGGTACTATTAGCTATTTTCATAACTGCCATAATTGCGGTATGGTGTATTTTTATATTTGTTTTCATCATCAAACCGGTACAGAATTCCTGGTCAAAAGCTGCGGACAGTGAAATACAGGAAAGCCGCAATCATGCCAAGGAGGAAAAAAGAAAACAGGAGGTACTTGCATATTTAGAGGAGCGGTATGGAGAAGAATTTGAAATTGCATCCTATCGGGGAATGAGTTATGCATATGACTATGTACAGATGTATGCATATCCCAAAGGATATTCGGATGAGGCGCATCAGTTTAAGATACAGGGAAGGCTGAATGAAGAAGGGAAAATGGAATATGTGGATAGCTATGTGATGGTGAAGCTGACAGATGAATATGAGGCATACATAGACCCAATTATAGGAAAGTATTTTGATGAGTATAAGCTTTATGTTCGGTTTAATAGTGAATGGCTGACGAATAATTTACCGGCGGATACGAAACTTGAGGATTTGTGGGAGTTACATGCAAATGAAGATTATCCGTTACCAACTATATATATTTATGTATATAATGCAACTAAAGATAGAAATCATTTGGAAAACATGGTGAAAGAATTTTCTATAAAGAATATTAGAGGTTCAGGAAGGACTGTATATTATTACGACTATGACAGATATACAACATTAACAGATAATTGGAATGATAATGTAACTACGTCAGATTTTGATAATATAGTTACATATTTAATATATTATGATAATAAATATGAATTTACAAGTGAAGGAGAGTAAAAATGGGATTAAGTAATTATTAGATAACCTAATTTATTTCAAAACAATTGCAAAGAACGAGCAGAGCCTTTATGGATAACGGTAACATGAAATTTAGTTTGAAAGAATGAGGAGTCCATAATGTAAGAAGAATGAGGGAGAAGGAAGCGTGGAGAAACAGCAAAAAAAGAAAAGCAGGCTTTGGGTACTATTAGCTATTTTCATAACTGCCATAATTGCGGTATGGTGTATTTTTATATTTGTTTTCATCATCAAACCGGTACAGAATTCCTGGTCAAAAGCTGCGGACAGTGAAATACAGGAAAGCCGCAATCATGCCAAGGAGGAAAAAAGAAAACAGGAGGTACTTGCATATTTAGAGGAGCGGTATGGAGAAGAATTTGAAATTGCATCCTATCGGGGAATGAGTTATGCATATGACTATGTACAGATGTATGCATATCCCAAAGGATATTCGGATGAGGCGCATCAGTTTAAGATACAGGGAAGGCTGAATGAAGAAGGAAAAATGGAATATGTGGATAGCTATGTGATGGTGAAGCTGACAGATGATTATGTAGCCTGTTTGGATGAAATCATAGATGAATACTTTGATGATTATAAATTCTATTTGGAATTTGACTCAGAATGGATAACAAGTAATCTGCCGCCAGATACGAAGGTGGAAGATTTGTTTAAATTAAGTGCAAATGTGGATTATCCATTGCCACGATTGTTTATTTATTTAAAATCATCACAAAAAGAATATTTTACTAAAAACATTATTATGAATATGTGTAAAAAATTGGCAGTGTGGGGATATCGGGGACCAATAAATATAACATATTATGATGATGACCAGTATTATGAAAAGAAAAATAATGAAAATAAAAGAGAATGCTTAGAAGGTGAGGAGTTTCATTGGGAGTATCATGTGATTTTTATAAAGGATGACGAAAATATAGACTATAGATAGGAGAAAAGGGAATGGGATTAAGTAATATAATAAATCCTTTGTAGTAAGTGGCCATTCCAAGGGAGGGAATATGGCACAGTATGCGGCGTTATTTGCCACGAATCCTCCGATAGACCGATGTCTTTCTTTTGATGGACAGGGATTTTCTAATGAGCTGTGTAATACACCTAAATATAAGGAAGCAATAGCGTATATCAGTCCAATAGTGGAAATGTTATAGGAAGCAGCGGAAATGATATATTATTGTCTGGTACAGAAGATGAGGTGTTACAAGGAAGAAAAGGTGATGATATTTATATTCTCAATGTTGGGGGTGGGCAAGATACTATTGTAGAAAGCGGTGGAGCAGACACAATCCTGTACGGAGAAGGAATCCGTGAAGAAGACATCCGTGTTTCAAGGGATGGCAGAAACCTGTACCTGACGAATCAGGAGAGTGGGGATAAAGTAACAATCAGGGATTTTTTCTGGAATACAGATTACTAGGTGGAAAAGGTGGAGTTTGCAGACGGAAGTACATGGAGCCTGGAAGACCTGAAGGATAAAGCAAGATATTATTATGGTGGTGAGGAAAACGATAACATCAGTGCGGCTAACAGCAATAATGGTGCTCCAATTTTGGAGGATGATTACCTGTATGGAGGAGCAGGGAATGACACACTGTATGGAAACAATGGGGATGATGGACTTTATGGAGAAGAAGGAGACGATTACCTGTACGGAGGAAATGGGAATGACTTATTAAATGGAGGAAAAGGAAAGGATACCCTGAGAGGACAAAATGGGGATGATAGCATTATTGTATTGGATTATTTTCGCAATGATAATTATAAGGTAGAATCTTTTCACACATCAGATGGCAGAGTGTTAGATTATACCAAGATAAACGTTATGATACAGGCAATGGCATCTTTTGAGGATACTACAGGTATGACGTGGGAGGATGCGGTTGAACAGAAAAACGAACAGGCAAATGATTTATTAAACCAGTGGTGGACAAAGGAAGCGATTTGAACTATAGTCAAGTAAGTAGACACGATTATTAGAAAAAACTTTCTGGAAAC
>JAXVOW010000025.1:0-4413 GCA_037301995.1 bacterium
CAATATTTCCCACATCACCGACGCCCAGCCCGTCCACTAAAATTCCCTGAGCTGTCACATGTCCGACTGTTTTTGCCTCATCCTTTGATAGTTCTAAAACTGTTCCATTACTTAAAATCTGCACATTCTCCTTCGCTACTCCCATCTCCATGGCAAGCTCAGAATGACGCTTCAAATGACGGTACTCGCCATGTACCGGAATCGCATACTGCGGCTTGGTCAGTGCATATATCAGCTTAAGCTCCTCCTGGCAGGCATGTCCGGATACATGGGTATCCTGGAAGATAACCTTTGCGCCCTTCATCTCCAGCTCATTGATAATCTTGTTAATGGCTTTTTCATTGCCCGGAATCGGACTGGAGCTTAAAATAACCGTATCGCCAGGCTTAATGCTGATTTTATTATGGATATTTGCCGCAATTCTGCTGAGAGCAGCCATATTCTCTCCCTGGCTTCCAGTGGTTATCAATACAATCTGCTCGTCCGGATAGCTTTTCATCTGCTCAATTCCAATCAGCGTATTATCCGGAATCTGGATAAAGCCCAGTTCAGAAGCAGTATTGATAACATTCACCATACTTCTTCCCTCGATGACTACCTTTCTGCCATACTTGTCCGCACTGTTGATTATCTGCTGGACACGGTCTACATTGGATGCAAAGGTGGCAATAATCAGGCGGCTGTTCCGGTTCTCCGAAAATAATATATCAAAGGTTCTTCCCACCTTTTTTTCACTTGGAGTAAAGCCCGGACGTTCCACATTGGTGGAGTCCGCCATCAGGGCAAGCACGCCCTTTTTCCCCAGCTCTGCATATCGCTGTAAATCAATGGTCTCACCAAATACCGGTGTAAAATCCACCTTAAAATCTCCCGTATGCACAAGGATTCCTGCAGGTGTGTAAATAGCAAGTCCCGAAGAATCCGCAATCGAATGGTTGGAGCGGATAAACTCAATCCGAAAGCATCCCAGATTAATCGTCTGTCCATGCTTCACCACCTTGCGCTTTACATTATTCAGTAAATTATGCTCCCGGAGCTTATTGTCAATCAGACCCATAGTCAGCTTTGTGGCATAAATAGGTATATTTAACTCTTTTTCGATATAAGGAATGGCTCCGATATGGTCTTCATGTCCATGGGTTACCACAAGTCCCTTAACCTTCTCAACATTCTCCTTCAGGTACGTTATATCCGGTATAACCAAATCAATTCCCAACATATCCTCTTCCGGAAATGCCAAACCGCAATCAATTACAACAATGGTATCTTCGTACTCGATTGCTGTAATGTTCATACCGATTTGCTCAAGACCTCCTAAAGGAATAATCTTCACGCTGGGAGCCTTTTCCTTTTGTACTCTGTTCTTCTTAAAAGGCTCACCCTTTTTCATATTCACTTTCAAAACTCTACCTCCGTATCACTGTCTTCTAACAATTCTTCAAAAATCGGGAAAAGAATTTGCAATTCTTTTTCATCCTCCACAAATTCATACATTCCGTACTCCTCATCCCGGGCATCCGCATCCTCCTTCAGGATGTAGCATTCTCCCTCTTCTGCATCCGTATCCTCTGCCGGTGCAACCAGATAATAATTCTTTCCCATCAGCTGTGTCTGTTCCAACACATAAAATTCTACCTCTTCATTATCCTCAAAGGTAATTACAATTGTTTCTAATTCTTCCATAGCTTTTCCTTTCACTGCCTCCATAGGGCATTCTTTCATCAAAATAAGACTATTCCCAAAATAAACCTGTTCTTCATCTGTTACTGGCATCTAAATAGCTCTGTAAAATAACTGCCGCTGCCATCTTATCCACATATTCCTTGCGGTTCTCCCGGCGGACTCCTGACTCCATCAGTATCCGTTCCGATTCCACGGTAGACAGCCGTTCATCCTGCAAAACAACCTCTAATCCGGTTCTCCTCTCGAGGTGTTCCTTAAATTCTTCCGTTGCCAGAGCTCTTGCTCCGACTGTATTGTCCATATTTTTCGGATATCCAAGCACAACAAAAGAAACCCCATACTCATCGATAAGTTCCTCTATCTTAGCTAAGGTTCTTCGTAGCTTATTCTCCGACTTTCTCTCTATGGTCATAATAGGCTGTGCAGTAATTCCCAATTCATCACTAAGGGCTACACCAACCGTCTTAGAACCATAATCCAGTCCCATAATCCGCATCCTTCGTCTCCTGCTATTTCAGTCTTGTCTCAATATAGTTCTCTAACAAAACTTCAATAATTTCATCACGCTCTGCCTTCATAATCAGGCTTCTTGCATTCTTATAGCTGGTTATATAGGTAGGGTCTCCACTCATTACATAACCTACAATCTGGCTCACCGGATTGTAGCCTTTTTCAGACAGCGCCGTATAAACCTCAGCAAGAATCTCTGTTACCGGCAGATTATTATCTTTCACTACGTCTACAAATTGTGTATTAAATGTATTCTGGTTATTCATAGCATCACGTCCTTATTTCGATATCTATATGATAATATACTTTGCCCAAAGTTGCAAGTCGTATCTGTAAAGCCTTTTCATTATTCATCAGAAAATCTGAAAAATTGTGACAAAATCAGACCAGTCTGACCTTCACAATCCTGTTAATCAGACTGCTGTCTGCGGGGATTGCCACCCTGACATAACGCTTTGTATGCCCGGTAAAATATTTTGTTTCACCGTCTCTTTTCCCCTCCGGCGCATCCATTTCCGGCTCTGCAGCAGCCTCCTCTGCCAGCACCGCTTTTTTTAATGTCTTTATCTGCTTCCCGTCCTCAATTCTCTCTTCCACCAGCACCTCATCCACATATCCGGAAAGTTCCGTTTCATATGCACACTTCTGGCTGTGAGTCAGCTCTAACAGGATGTCACTGCGGGCATTCTTTACCTCCTCCGGTATCTGGCATGGAAGCTTCTCTGCCACTGTGCCGGAGCGCACGGAATACTTGAATACATGAATTTCATAGAGGTTTAATTCTTTTAAATTTTCCAGTGTTTCAGAAAATTCCTGTTCCGTTTCTCCCGGAAATCCCACAATGACATCCGTTGTAATGGCAGGCTTATCAAAATAATCCCGCAGCATCCTACATTTTTCACCGAACTCTTCCACTGTATATTTGCGGTTCATGCGCTTTAAGGTCTCATTGCAGGCGCTTTGCAGGGATAAATGGAAATGCGGGCAAAGCTTATCGCTCTTTCCAATCCTGTCCAGAAACTCCTTTGTAATAATACGGGGTTCTAAGGAGCCTAAACGGATTCTTTCCACATCCGGCAGCTGTTCAATCTCATATATCAAATCCCCAAGACCGGTGATGCCACCTGTCTGTTCCGGCGCACTGCCTATGGCTTCATCATACTGTACACTGCCCCCTGCAAAATCAATTCCATAGGATGATATATGGATTCCCGTCAATACAAATTCCTTTATGCCCTCCATGGCAAGCTTTTTAATTTCCGACAGGATATTCTCCGGTTTCCGGCTTCTGACCCTGCCTCTTGTATAAGGAATCAGGCAATAGGAACAGAACTGGTTGCAGCCGTCCTGAATTTTAATATATGCCC
Source organism: bacterium (assembly GCA_037301995.1). Classification (GTDB taxonomy): domain Bacteria; phylum Bacillota; class Clostridia; order Lachnospirales; family Lachnospiraceae; genus CAG-590. The sequence continues at coordinate 3,561 of JAXVOW010000025.1, forward strand.
GCTGGTGATTCATAACGGAAACATCTATGGCTCCCATTTCCTCGTACTCCGCTGTCTTTCCGATATCCAGATAATAGTCTGTGATATTCTCTTCTGTCTGCATAAAATATTCCGCAAGCACACTGACAATATCCTTTTTCAGATTATTTCCCACCACAATATCCACAAAATCCGCTTCCCGCAGATTATCATGCTCCGCATTGACATAACAGCCCACTGCAATCACAACCGCATCAGGGTTATGCTTTTTCGCCCTTCTCAACATCTGCCGTGACTTCTTCTGCGCCATATTGGTAACAGAACAGGTGTTGATAATATACACATCCGCCGCCTCCTCCGGCTCCACAAGCTCCATCCCTTCCCGCAGCAGCTTTTCCGCCATAGCATCCGATTCATACTTATTCACCTTACAGCCCAGATTGATAATGGCTGCTCTTTTATTTTTTAAAATGCTCTCTCTCTTTTCCATATATACTGCTTTTATCCTTCATATTAATTTTATCTGTTTTTTTCAACAAATTTACATTTCCCCCGTTTGTTAATTCATTTTTTTGCCCATTATTTGATATTGACTTTTACCCTTTAAAAAGTTATCATAAGAGCAGAAATGCCAATTGGCATATAATAGTAGATTAGGAGGAAATATTATGAAATCAGTCAAAATTTCTTTAAATTCCATTGACAAAGTAAAAAGTTTTGTGAATGACATTGCCAAGTTTGATGCAGAATTTGATTTGGTATCCGGCAGATATGTGATTGACGCCAAATCTATCATGGGAATTTTCAGTCTGGATATTTCACAGCCAATCGACCTCAATATCCATGCAGAGGGCGATGACACTGAAATTCTTAA
>JAXVOW010000026.1:0-5962 GCA_037301995.1 bacterium
TCCCAGATTTATGACACATGCTTTTGGGTACCTCTCTAAATATTCCTTACACGCAGAAGCGAGGTCATATTGTCTCGTTGCTGCCATAATTGCTCCCACCTTAGCCTTTAATTTGCCCTGCTTCGGAAAATCATAATCAATCCGGTCAAACAGCTGCTGGCAGTGATGGTCTGCAAAATTTTCCGGGTACATATCCATTGCCAGCTTCCGTCCATATAATGGGATGATTAGCGTTTCCTGAACGGAATCCTTTTGAATCTTATATTTTTCCATCGTGTCCTCTCCTTTTGTTATATCTATACTCTATAATCCAATTCCACTATCTATTTGGATTCCAATCTGCATGATACGAAGCAGCGTTTCATATGCCTGCACACTCTTTTCATCCATGCCGCCCTGATTCTCTGTACTCTCCAAAAAGGTACACAAAGCAAGAAACTCTGCCTGGCTGAGCATATGTACCTCTTCAATGCTGTACTTCTTCTTTATCAAGCCACGCTTATACAGCTCTTCATAATAACGAAACGCATACGAAATGCTAAACTCAAGATACTCTGCCTTTTTGCGCACATAATATTCCAGACTGCCATGCAATACAATCATCCGGAGAATCGGAAAATAATCTTTAAATTTTGTAAACATCTGAACCGATGCTTTCTGCCTGAATAATTGCAGTAATTCTTCATCTGTCTTGTTCTCAAAATCATCCGGAAGCAGCTGTTTTTGCATTGCAAACAGCCGATTGATAATAGCATCACAGATTGTCTCGAAGATTTCCTCTTTTCCTTGAAAATGCTTGTAAAGGGCACCCGCAGTAATGCCGGCATCTGCTGCAATTTTCCGCATGGAAGCCTTCTGGTATCCGACACGAAGCATCTCCTCTTGTGCCGCCTCTAATATTCGCTTTCTGGTTAATTCTGTTGATTCTCTCATTGTCAAACCTGCACTCAAATCAAATTTAGTAAACAGCGTTTACCAAATATGATTATAGCATCCATCCTATTACTACGCAAGTTAAAAATAAATGTTACAAGCAAAAAAATACCCTGGATACAAGCTTCAACTTGTATCCAGAGCACCTTTATAAATTTACCACACATTTTTATCAGCCTTTTGCTATTGTTATATCGAAACCTCTATTTTTTTCCATAAAGCAGTCCGATTCCTTTCAGCATCCATGGCGCCTGCACAAATGCCGGAATAAAATCCTGTTTCTCCACATTGGCGATATAATGGATTTCCTCAATTCCTTCCTTACGCAGCTCTTCTATGAATTCCTGCATATCACCATATAATTGCTTTTGTTCAAACAAATCCTGAAATGCAAAGGAGCCACCCTTCTTTACCACTCTGAGCGCTTCTCGGACAACCTTCCGCTTATCCTTCTCGGAACGCACCTCATGGAATACAAAGTTGCTGACAGCCGCTTCAAAGGTCTCCGTTTCAAAATCCAGCTTAGCCGCATCTCCTTTTTTGAAATGTATTCTGTCAGCTACACCCTCTGCCCTTGCATTTTGCTCACACTGCTCCCTGGCATAGCTCCACTCTGCGCTCCAATAATCTATCCCGATAAGCTCCGCTTTCCGGAATCTCTTTGCACAGCGGATAGTCAGCGCTCCTGCACCACAGCCGATATCCAGCAGTAAGCCTTCGCCATCCCATTCTAAATGTTTTACCAGATACTCATGAACCTTTCCCATCAAGCCGCCCTTATCAAAAGCAAACAGAACTCTGCACCGCCACATATAGATTGTATACACAAGCATAATCAAAAACAAAATTCCCACAATCACATCCATTACTATACTATGTATCAGAAAAACACCCGCCATTTCCACAATAAATAGAATTGCCAAAATAGCCACACATAACTGCATCATTGCCGCCGGAACCCAGTTGCCATAATCCGTTCCCGCCTTTTCACTACTCATAACCTCTTTACTATTCATTTTTGTATTACCTCCTATAGATATTTATTATAAATAATCCAAACTATTTTCTCTGGATTCGTTCCATGTTATGCTGTTACTTTATTGCCTTTTTCCATACTTTTTTATCAGACTTTGAAATCCGCTGTCTGCATAGCATCCAATCATCTCTGTCAGCCGCAGCATTTCTTCCGTTGAATATTCTCCATGAAGCAGCTCCATAAATCCTTTTATCCGCATTCTCACCAGAATCCGTATCAGCTCCTTTTCCTGCCCCATATTTCCAAATTCCTGAAAAAATTCGGAAAACACCCCTTCCATCTGGGAATAAATATGACTTTCAAAATTCTCATATCTGGTTCCGGCTGACTTTTCCAAAAGCAGCTGCACTTCTCTTTTATTACGCCACAGCATTTCCATAAGTTTTTTATCCATATCCGGTCCCAGACTGATATCCTTTCGTTCTGTATCCGCAAGCTCCTTTCCCAATCTCTCTATCTGCGCCAGAACAGGCTCTACAATCTGACAAAAAAGCGCTTCTTTATTTTCAAAAAAAAAGTATAATGCTCCTGTCGTCACTCCTGCCCTTTCACAGATTTTTCTCAGAGAAGCCTTTTCAAAGCCCTGCGCCAGAAATTCCTCCGTTGCAGCTTCTATCAAATGCTCTCTTGTCCTTTTTTCCTCTTCCATCTGCATCCTCCCTTTCCGTTTTTTGTTCTTCCCTCTACAGAGAACCTTCACTGGTAATTCTTTTGAATATATAACATCTGACAGCATAACAAACGTTACGTTTTGTTATGTAAAAAACCCGGAGAAAATATCTCCGGGTTAAATAAACATATTCACTTTAGCATCTCTATCATATGAAAACATTACCATTCGTTCTCCTAATAGTTAGTTTAAACTAACATTTATTATAGGCAGAAGTCAGGGAACTGTCAAGCTTCAATTTCATTTTGATTGCAGCATGATTGCAGACTTAGATTCTATCCTTAAAAGCAATCATTGCATCCAGCATTACCGGCCATGCCTCTTTCGTTGGTATATGCCCACAATATGGTATCCTTCTGTATTCCATATTTTCATGACAGGCAGTAAGCTTCTCCAAACGTTCCGGCAGAATATATAGCTCTTCCTCACCCTGAATATAAATCACAGGAAGTTTAATATTCCCAGTTATTTCTGTAATATCAATCTCTGTCAGACTATTCCACATAGAAAATTGGCTTTTCCCACAGGTTGCCTGCGCTTTTAACACACCCAACACATCCGAAAACTTATAATCCGATGATGTGAACAAGCGGCACATCCATTTCATAGTCAGGCTGTCATGTCCTTCTCTTCCTTTGTAATGGGCACAATTTGTATGTTTTTCAGCAATTTTGTTTACCATGAGCAAATACTTGATTGCCTCTCCCTTTTTACTTTGCTCCAGCTTTTTCTTTTCTCCAGGGGTTGCATACTTTATACACACATTTTCAAAGTTCTGCACAGCTTCCTTCATGTTCATAATCGGACCCAGATTAATCACGCCATCTACCGTATCCTGACGCTTAAATGCTGCATACATGGACAGATAACTGCCAAAGGAATTTCCATTCAGTATCAGCTTATTTTGGGGAAATATGCGCTTCATTTCATCCACCAAATCTACAGTCATATCTGCAAAAGTCTGCACCGTTAAATCCTTCTTCAACTCTTTCGTATAATTCTTGCCGCATCCATACTGATCCCACCACACCAGAATATAGTTTTCTGAAAGTATGGGATAATATCCTCGATAAGCCTCTCCATATATAACCGGTCCCCATGGTCCGCCGTGCAGCATAATCATCACTGGCATATCCTTCCGCTTTCCTTCCAAAAGAATCGTCTGGGAAAATCCTCCCAGATTTACTTTGCGGCTCTCGTATATCTCCATATCCTTTTTCATCTTTCTCTCCTTTACCACTGCGCAATTGCCTTTCTTACCGCCTCATCCACTAGTATCCTGCTTTGTCTGCATTCCTTTGGATGCTTCCGCCCGGACACAAACAGCTTTGTCAGCAGACTGCTTCCGACAGGAAATGCCCCTGTAAGCATAGTCTGCGGAAAAATAAAGTGGGTACCATACTTGTAAATATGGCTTTCCACCGGGTAGGAAAAAGAGTGCTCCTGAAGCCGTTTTTCCATACGCCGCACATATTTTGCCGTTTCCCACATGGAATCATCCTCTGCCGCAAAGAATAAAATTTTTCCTTGAATATTTTCCACCTTAATAAAGCATTCTTCCGATGCCGGCTTCTCCGCTTCTGAATGTCTGAAAATCTCAATTGCCCGCATTTCTTTATGTTTCTTACTGCTGCTTGTATAGGTATCCCAATACTCTCTGGCTGTGCAATAATATGGCTGAAAGGCCAGCGGTTTCCCACGCCAGGTATAGGTACTGTTACCGGAACACCACTCCCCCATTCCATCCCGCTTGCTCTCATGATAACCTTCCAGCACCATATCACATGGACAAAGTGCCACCACAAGCGAAATATCCGGAATGTAAGAAGCCGCTGCAAGTCCCATATTTCCTCCCATAGAAGCACCCATTACACCAATTTTTGTAATTCCTTTCTGTCTAAGCCAATTCACCGCTTGTTCAATGTATTCCAATGGCCACTCATATACCCCATTATCCTTTCTTTTATCCTGCCATTTTCCCAAGCCAAGTGCATGGCAGTCACAAGAATTCAGATACCTTGCACCCCATTTATTCATAACATCGTCCCCCGTATCACCAATTAAAATAATCATGCATTTGTCTGACTTCTGTACTGCCTCATAGAAACAGCCATAAAATCCATCTTTTTCGGCATTTGTATACTCGCGTTTCATTCTTATCCATTCCTCTCTGTCCGATTACATCTTACAGGAAGCCAGCAGGCTCTCCTTAATCTCTTTTAATTCTGCCATTAATTCATCAGTTGAAATCTCTGCTCCGGTAATGCCAAAGATTGCAAACGCCACTGCAGCAGCCCGCGCTTTTGGGTTTTCAACAACCAGTTCTCCTTTTTCTACTCCCTCTTCCAAAAGTGCAGTTAATCCTTCAGTCTGCCGGTAAAAAATCTTCAACCGAAGCTGATCCATGAAAAAGCGAAATTCCTCCCGATTTTTCATATACTGGTTTACCTCTGGTTTTGCCCTGACAAAATGTTCCTCGCACAGTGCAAATATCTTGTCAATACGCTCCTTTACAGAAATTTCATGTCTCTCCACGATTGATGCCAGTGCAGGATTAAATTCTTTCCCCACATTCTCTAATACCGCTGCCATCAAAAACTCCTTGCTTTTGAAATAGTGCAGAATGGTTCCCCGGACAACTCCTACCTCTTTTGCAATATCATCAATAGTCGCTCCATAAAAACCTTTTTCCAAAAAAACTTTTCTGGCAGATAGCAGAATCTGCTGTTTCCGTAAATCCGTATCATTGATTCGTTTTGACATATCCTATTCTCCTCAAGCAGTTACCCAAAATTAATCTTAGTATAACATTTATTGACTTTTTGTCAATAATATATCAGGTTAGGACGAACTTTCCTATAAAAATTCAGGCACCTTCTGACACTTGAATCCTATAAAGCAAAAACGATGGGCTTTCACCCATCGTCTTTTCTGTCTGAAATGTAATCTTCAACCCTTACTCCCGGTTGTCCTTCAAACTCTCTACCATACTGGTTTTCTTTACTTTGCGTCTTAAAATTGCCAGTGACAATGCATAGCTGACCATAATAATCACTATAAATTCTATCACCGATTTTGGATAGATAGTTGTCTCGATATAGGTCTTATACTGGCTGACACACATTTCAAAATCCAGCCTGCAGGCAGCCACACCGGCGAGCAGGCTAAGCACAATTCCGATTGGAACCAATGCATGATAAACATTGGTTACCATACGATTAATCTCCTTGTCGTGATAGCCTAACACCTTCAGCATGGACAGTGATGCGGTGTTTTCGGAAATCAGCATATTTACCATCAGATAAACGGTAACAACACAGATA
>JAXVOW010000027.1:0-2112 GCA_037301995.1 bacterium
TAGAAGAATACAGGAAGATTTCCCCTGTATTTGAGAAGGATATCTATGATGCAATCAGTCTGGAAACCTGTGTGGAGAAAAGAGAGACCATAGGAGCTCCGGGAAAGAAAGCGATGGAGCAGGTGATTGCAATAAATGAAGCATATCTGAAAGCTTTGAAGTAAAGGACAGGAAAACAGATACATATAGCGGCATAGAACCGCTATCAATATAAGAAAAGAGGCGTTGTGTATGAATAACACAGATAAGGCAAAACTGGATGCTGCAAGGAGAATGCTAAAGGGAAAGATTGATATCGAAGAGGTTTCCATGATGATTGGACTGCCTGTTGAGACTCTTTTACCCATTAAGGAAGAAATAGATGAAGAGGTCCGTAAGGTGTATGGTAATATAGACGCATATGACTTTAATATGGGTCAGGTATTGTTTGATGATTTTAATGACACAGGTATGAATCCGGATATGCCTGAGGAAGAAGAATAGGCTTGAGGCTATTGATAAAGAGGACGTAGGATGAGAAATGAGAGCAAACAGGCGGGCACGGTAAATAACGGTATACCAGGGAAATATGCTGAGTATGATATTATGATTGTAGGAAATGGCGTAGCGGGTTTATTTGCTGCCCTGCATTTACCGTCGGACAAAAAAATAGCGATTATTACAAAGGCTGATTTGGAGGAAAGCGATTCCTTTTTAGCGCAGGGTGGTATCTGTGTGTTGAAGAATGAGGATGATTATTTCACTTATTTTGAGGATACCATGCGTGCAGGGCATTATGAGAATAACAGGGAATCTGTGGAGATTATGATTCGGTCATCCCAGGACATTATCCGGGAGCTGGTAAATTTCGGTGTGGATTTTGAAAGAGACCAGGGGGAATTCCGGTTTACAAAGGAAGGTGCCCATACAGCTGCAAGAATTTTGTATCATGAGGATTTGACAGGAAAGGAAATTACCTCCAAGCTTCTCGAAAGAGTAGAGGAATTACCCAATGTGACGTTGTTTACACATACCATTATGGTAGATATATTGGAAAAGGACAATGTCTGTTACGGCACGGTGGTAGAGCTGGCAGACGGAACCGTTACGAAGATATTCAGCGATTATACCATTTGGGCATGTGGTGGTGTTGGCGGGTTATATGAGCATTCCACCAATTTCAGACATTTAACGGGAGATGCACTGGCGGTTGCCTTAAAGCATAACATTGAATTGTTAAATATTGATTATGTACAGATTCATCCCACAACGCTTTATTCAAAAAAGCCTGGAAGAAGATTTTTGATTTCGGAGTCAGTGAGAGGAGAAGGGGCAATTTTACTGGACAAAAACCATCAGCGGTTTGTAGATGAGCTCCTGCCAAGGGATGTGCTGACAAAAAAGATATATGAGCAGATGGAAAAGGATGGTACAGATTATGTACTTCTTTCTCTGGAAAAAATGTCTTCGGATGATATTATAAAGCGCTTTCCGAACATATATCGCCGCTGCATGGAAGAGGGGTATGATATTACAAAGGAACCAATTCCGGTTGTACCGGCACAGCATTATTTTATGGGTGGTGTCAGGGTAGATTCCAATGGCAGAACTTCTATGGAACGGTTATATGCCGCAGGGGAGACTGCCTGTAACGGAGTACATGGTGCAAACCGTCTGGCAAGTAATTCCCTGCTGGAAAGTCTTGTGTGGGCGAAAAGAGCTGCTATTGAGATTGCAGAGACGTATAGCCCTGTTTCCAGAGAATGGTGCAGAACATATTTTATAGATGAGATGGGCGCTGCTTACCCGGATAAGCCATATGAGGATTATGGAGAAGACTATCATAACAGCATCAGACAAAAAATAGAGGAAGAACGGAAAAGAAGAGAGGAAAAGCGGGCATGAGAGAGCTAATGAATTTAAATGTGGATAATTTGATTTTACAGGCATTAAGAGAGGATATTACCAGTGAGGACATTACCACCAATTCTGTTATGCCGGAATACCAGCCGGGAGAGGTTGATTTAATCTGTAAGCAGGACGGTGTTCTTGCAGGTTTGGATGTATTTAAACGGGTGTTTGAGCTTTTGGATGAAAAAACAGAATTTGATATGCAGGCAAAGGATGGCGACC
>JAXVOW010000028.1:0-3204 GCA_037301995.1 bacterium
TAGCAATCGCATCCAGCGCCATTACCACCATTTCCTTGTCAATTTCAATCTCCTTTGCTACCTCGTCAATGGTGGGCTCCCTGTCTTCATCCCTTAATATGCGCTCTTTGGCATAGATTGCCTTATACGCGATATCCCGCAAAGACCGTGACACACGAATAGAATTGTTATCCCGCAGATACCGTCTGCACTCTCCGATAATCATTGGTACTGCATAGGTGGAAAATTTGACATTTAAGCTTCTGTCAAAATTGTCAATCGCCTTCATCAAACCAATACATCCCACCTGAAACAAATCATCTGCATTCTCTGAAGCATTTGCAAAACGCTGAATCACACTTAACACAAGCCTTAAATTGCCCTTAATAAGCTTCTCTCTCGCCGCCAAATCCCCCTGCTCTATCTGAATAAACAATTCATTTTTTTCTTCATTTGTGAGCAGCGGTAATTTCGCAGTATTCACACCGCATATAACGACTTTATTAAGTGCCATTTCATCGTCCTCCTTAAAACTGTTCTATACGTTTAAGGATTTACAAATGCAACTGGCTTTATACAAAATATTAGGAACCAATTCTTAACATTTCTTTCTTCAGACGTTTCATAATTTTTTTCTCAAGCCTCGAAATATAAGACTGGGAAATCCCCAGCAGGTCCGCCACCTCTTTCTGCGTCATCTCCTCCCCTTTTTCATTGTTGAGTCCAAACCGCAGGTCAATGATTTTCTTTTCACGCTCTGTCAGAATGGACATTGCTTTCTTTAACAGCTCCCTGTCTACCTCGTCCTCCAAATCCCGGTAAATAATATCCTCCTCGGTTCCTAAAATATCTGACAGCAGCAGTTCATTTCCATCCCAGTCAACATTTAAGGGTTCGTCAATGGACACTTCCATTTTGGTCTTGGCGCTTCTTCTCAAATACATTAGAATTTCATTCTCAATGCAGCGCGAAGCATAGGTTGCAAGCTTGATTTTTTTATCCAGCTTAAAGGTGTTAATTGCCTTTATCAATCCAATGGTTCCAATGGATATCAAATCCTCTACCCCTACACCGGTATTGTCAAATTTCTTTGCTATATATACTACAAGCCTCAAGTTCCTCTCAATGAGAATGCTTTTCACCTCGGTATCATCCATGGTTCCAAGCTTTTTTAACAGCTCCTGTTCTTCCTCCGGCTCCAACGGCGGCGGCAGAATATCCGCCCCACCAATATAGTGTATCTCCTTTTTTGGCATAAAAAACATACTCGCCATATTTTTCATCATGGTAAGCTTAAATTTATCATTACTGACTATATTCACCATATTATCCTCCAAAAATGTTAGATGCAATCCTGGTGCAGCAAACCCTGATATACTTTTCCTTCAAACAGCCCTTCCGGACCAACCGCAACCGGTTGCTTCCTTAAGATTTTGCCTAAACCATGAATATCAATCTCGTCCATCAGCAAACAAAGCAGTCTTCCAGATGGATTTCCCACACTTTCATATGCAATCTCATGAAAACAATCTTTCTTTTGCAGCCTGTTGGTTAGCAATACCTGATAGTCAAGCCTTCCACTTTCTTTATATCGTTCTATAATATCAATTTCATCCTCTGCAAGGCAGCTCTTGACAAGCCTTTCACTCAATAGAATAACCGGTTTTTCAAATAAGGGGTCCCTCAGAAAATTACCGGTATCCATATATACCCGCTCTACCGTAATCCGGTTTCCATGCTTTATCTGAATCAGATATAATCCTTTTGTCTTCTCCATTGTTTTTTTTAAATAGCACAGAAGCAGCCAGACGCTGATACCGCTTCCGGCAAACAGCGCCATCCACTTACAAAGCTGTAATGTTGTTTCACCGGATATGTACCTCAAATAATTCATTATACTGCCAATCAGAACCATAATAGTGGTGGAAAGGAACCATTTCCGTATCAATCCCCCATTCCTTCTTCCGTAGGAAATCGCAACGGCTCCCATACTGATTCCAACACAAATGACAGCTCCTGTCCTCCCATTTTGTAAGAATGGAGACAGAATAAAGAAAAGAAGCATTCCTGCACCAAATACTGCCCCGGTCACTAATCTCCACATCACAATTCTCTGTTTCAAAACAACTCCCGTTATGAATAATACAAAGAAATCTGCGATAAAATTGATTAAAAAAATGACATCGAGATAGACTGTAATCTGCAATTCATTCCTCCTGCTTCTTTATCAAAAAGTATAGACCATGCTGTCATCAAAAAAAGTCGAATTTATGCCGCTGCTTTCGCATTCAGAAATGCAAAAAAACAGCTGGCAGACATAACATCTGTCAGCTGTTTTGCACATTTTATCTCTCTAAAATTTTCTATCTTCTCTTTAAAAATTCCGGAATCTTAATACTTCCATCTGCATCCTGCTTTGGAGCCTGTGGTCTGGCTGTAGTCACCGGCGCTGCCTGTGGCGTATTATTCACTGCACTGCCCTGCGTTCCATTTAAGAAGGATGGTTTTGCAGCAGCCTTAGGCTGTGGAGTCGTAATCGGCTGTCCGCTAAAGGTCGGCGCTGCCTGTCCTGCGGCAAAGCCTGTCTGAACATTCTCCTGAACCGGTGCTGCCGGCTGTGGACGGTATGTCTGCTGTGGGGCTGGAGAAACCGGTGGAACCGGATTCGTAATTGCCGGCTGAACCGGAGTCTGTACTGGTGTCGGAGCCGGTTTTGCAAAGGTATTAACGGTTGGCTGTGAAAAACTGCCGTATGCATTCTTCTTAGCCGCCTGCTCAATACCAGTTGCAATTATGGTAATGCTGACCTCATCTCCGAGGGTCTCATTGTCAACTGTACCAAATATAATATTCACATCTTCACCTGCAGCCTCTGTTAAATAGTTAACTGCATCGTAAGCTTCAATCATACCAATGTTGCCGGCAAAATTAATGATAATATCCGTTGCACCGGAAACCGTTGTCTCAAGCAACGGAGATTCCATAGCCTGCTTAATTGCCTCAACCGCCTTATCCTCTCCGCTTCCGCGTCCGATACCAATATGTGCAATACCCTTGTCCCGCATAACGGACTGGATATCCGCAAAGTCAAGATTGATAATACCAGGACTCTGAATCAAATCGGTAACACCCTGAACACCCTGCTGTAATACTTCATCCGCTTTTTTAAGGGCATCCGGAATGGTTGTCCGCTTGTCACAAATCTGTAATAACTTATCATTCGGA
>JAXVOW010000029.1:0-1456 GCA_037301995.1 bacterium
GGCAATCTCATTTTTCAGACGGGCAGGTAATACCGCAAGTCCCATCACCTCAATTAATCCAATGTTTTCTTTCTTAATGTGGTGATATTGTGGATGTGGATGATACAGTCCCATAGGATATTCTTTGGTGGTTATATTGTTGCGCAGTACTAAATCCAGCTCATAGAGTGTATCGTGCATCCGTGCAATTGGTGTAATGGTATTGTGTGGGATGCCATCCGTTTCGTTGAAAATAAAGGCGGCTTTGTCCGTATAACTCCGCCATGTGTTTAAAATATGGTCAGCGGCGGCGGTAACGGCGTCCGGATTCCTGCCCTGTAAGCGGATGACAGACATTGGCCACTTGATGGTTCCCGCATGAACCTCCGGAAAATCCTTTAATGTAAAGGTATACTCATAGGGCGCATTTGCCATGGCAAATACATAGCCTCCGCCCTGGAAATGGTCATGGCTTAGGATGGAGCCTCCCACAATTGGCAGGTCTGCATTGGAGCCGGCGGTATAATTTGGAAATTGCCGGACAAAGTCCAGAAGCTTCCCAAAGGCATCCCTGTCTATTTTCATTGGGATATGCCGGTCATTAAAAATAATACAGTGTTCATTGTAATATACATAGGGAGAATACTGCAGGTTATATGCTTCACCCTGTAATGTAATGGGAATGATTCTGTGATTCTGTCTGGCAGGGTGGGAAAAATGTCCTGCATAGCCTTCATTTTCCCGGCATAACAGACAGCTTGGGTAGCCGGATTTTTTCATCTGCCCGGCTTTTGCGATATCTCTTGGATCCTTTTCCGGTTTGGAAAGATTAATGGTAATGTCGATGGGACCAAATTCCGTGTCTGCCGTCCATTTTTCGTCCCTTGCAATCCGGTCTCTGCGGATATAATTAGTGGCCTGGCTGAAGTGATAGTAATAATCAGTTGATGCCTTTGGTGATTCTGCATATTTTTGGGCAAAGGTTTTTCTCACCACAGACGGAGGAGGGGTCAGCAGACCCATAACCTTAGTATCAAATAAATCTCTGCTGGTTATCGTAGCCTCCTCTATGATTCCGTTTTCCAAAGCGTAGTCCGTGAGCTCCTCTAAAATCAGGTGGAGCTCGCGGGGTTCATTTTTTGCAGATTCCGGTTCCATATAATCAGATAGCCGGAATAATTCCAACAGTCTGTTTGTCACATAAATTCTATCTGCAGTGTCTACTAATCCACTGCGCATTCCATATTCCACTAATTCATGAATAAGCTTATGAATCATATGCCTGTCTCCTTTTCTCTTTTCTATTTGTTCTGATATCCGTGTGGATGGGACTGGTGCCATTTCCATGCGGTGGAAATAATGGTTTCCAAATCATTAAACTGTGGTTTCCAACCAAGTATTTCCTTTGCCTTATCGCTGGACGCAATCAAAGTGGATGGGTCTCCTGCACGTCTTGATTCTTCCACGGCAGGAATCG
>JAXVOW010000030.1:0-29256 GCA_037301995.1 bacterium
TATCTGCTATTGAGGAGGATGAAATTACAGTTGACTATCAGCCAGAGAGCGGAAACATCGGAAGTCCGGTGTTTGATGCAGATGGATATGTAGTGGGAGTTCTTTTGATAAAAGAAGGCAGGCTGTATGTGAAACCGGTGGACGGCATAAAAGATGTGCTGGATGTGCTGGGAGTGGGATATCAGGGAACCGATACAAGTAACCATTATAACGAAGTGACAGATGATATTGCAAGGGAATTGAATGAATTACTGCTGGAATGTGAAAGTCTGGCAGTGCAAAGCGATGTATATACAAAGAAATCCATTGATAAGCTGAAAACAGCAATTACATCGGCAATCGAGGTGAGCTCGAAGGAAAATCCTACATATGATGAATATGCTTCGGCTATAGAAAATATGAATAAATATAAAAATAAATTGCATAAAAAGGATTATCCGGTCAGAGTCTTCCAGGTTATATTATTAGCTGGGATTTTGGTTTTTCTGGCAATCAATATTAGAATAAAGGGTAAAATTAAGCAATTGCGTAACACTGGTAATAAGGGAATGAGAGATGGAATTGGCAATGTTGTATATGCAAAACTAATAAGATTGGATACAAAACAGGAGATACCGATATCCAATGTTATTTTTCGTATCGGTCAGAATATAGAGGGAATGGATTATGGAATTGAAAATAACACAACGGTCAGCCGGCATCATGCAGATATTATGAGAAAAGGGACAGAGTTTTTTATTTTGGATAATAATTCTACGAATCATACATATGTGAATGGTGAACAGGCCATGCCTGGCGAATTTGTAAAAATTAAGGGTGGAGATTGTATCCGGTTGTCAGATGTGGAGTTTGTTTTTGAAGTGTAAAGAAATCCACTTGGATAGAAAGGGGGTATCTGGATGGATAAGAGAGGTAAAATATTAATTGGAATATTAAGCATTGCAGTAGTGGTAATGTTTATTACGGCAGCTTTTGCCACAGGGTATATTATTAAGAGTAATGAAAAATCGTCACAGAAGTCTTCAAGCAAAGTAACAGAGGGTGATATCGAATCCGTGAAAAAGTCGCCGGAGGAGGATTCTGTTTACTCATCTAAGGCAGAAGGAGCAGGCATTGTCATTGAAGGGTATGAGTTTTTGGTTCCCTCCGATTATGCATGTATGTATGCGGAGGATGTGGGACCGGTTATATATATGTCAGATGTTTTCCAGCTGCGCCTTACGGTAAAGGGGAGACCATATGATGAACTACTGGAGGATACGGATTCGTTAACAAGTACTGCCGTGGATGCCGGAGCAACCCTGCTTCAGGAGGTGGAACAGATAGAGATTAACGGAAATCTTTATACGTATTTTAAGATTCGGCTGGCTGGAGAGGATGAAATTGTATGCTATGCAGATGTGCCGGATCATAAGACGCATTTAGGCGGACAGATTGTTGTTCAATCGGATTCCGTATCGGATGAGGATTTGATTCAGATGTTTGCTTCCATTGCAGAGTCAGCTGAGGTAACCGATAAACCCAATTCTACGGCGGAGGATATAAGTGCCCGGTTTAGCGCCGTGCTTGGGAAGACAAAGGAAAACAGCTCCCTCACATTTAATGGGGTAACAGTAAATTATAAGGTTGCAGCGGGATATTATTCCACATCTGCCTTTGAAGATGAGTACTCCGCAACGGAATGCTTTGATGGAGCAGACTCTGATGTATTGGTATGCTTATATGGGGCAGAGGGAGAAGATGCACAACATTATGCGAATGTAGCGGTGGGAGCAAATGAAGAAAATGGTGCGGAGATACGGACAGAAACGGTTGACGGGAAAACCGTATATTACTGTACGTATTCTTATGTTTATAATGATGAGAAATACAATTATATTGAAGCCTTTTGTGATGTAAATAATGATGTGTATTATACAGTACAGTTAGACAGCACCGGAGATGGGAATTTAGATTTTAATAGTATAAGGGATTTCTTTGTATTCAATTGAGTGAAAATGAAATCGTTTTGAGGAAGGTAAAAGGATGTTTACTTTATCCATGACAAGAAAAAAGCTGTACAAAATTTTGCTGATTTTGCTCTTCTGCATTCTGAGTGGCTGTGTAAGGGAGACGGACATATCATCAGGGACAGGGACCGGTGAAATTACTTCCACATCCGAAACACAGTCTGTTACAGATAAATCATCCGAAGAGAACCAGACATGGAGCCCGGATTCTCTGAAAAAGGGTATGGTCACAGTGGTGGAATATGATGAGGAATATAATACATATATAGCATCTGAGGAGGCTGCCAGACAGGCCATTGTGGACTATGGTGTATTGCAGAGACAAAATTATTCCAACCCGGAAGTAGAGCAGCTTGAGCTTCAGATGGAGCAGGATTATGCTATATTGGCAGTGAACCTGGGAGAAATGGATTTGGAAACGGCAAAGGATGTAAATGCTGCATTTGCATATATGTATGAGACATATCCCCAGCTGCAGGGAACACTCACCAATATAACAATTGGTAATCTGGAAAATTTTGGCGATACAGCGCTAACCCGTACAAAGGAATTTATCATAAATGGGGAATCCGGCAATTGTCCTTTTGTTGTTAAGAGAGAAATCATTTTAGGAGCTGGGAAATTTCTAAAAAGGGAACGGATGCTTAAGACATGTGAGGAACAGGCTTCCATTGGCCATTGGCCGGCAAATTCTAATATTTCCTCCGTCGTGGTTCATGAATTAGGACATCATCTGCTGGATGTCTATACTGCCGAAAAATTTGGTTTTGCCGGATGCTATGTAACAGAGGAGAATGCAGATGCATACTGGAAATATTATTCGGACTCTCTGAAGGTCAATCAGACGGTACCCCGGGAAATTTTGCAGACAGCTTATGAACATTGGATAACGAAATGTGGTCATGAAGGCAGTCTGGAGGATTTTCAGGCAAGTATTTCCGGATATGCCAGGGGGCTTCAGGCAGATGGAGGAATTTCTTATTCTGAAACTGTGGCGGAAGCAGTTGCAGATGTATATTTAAATGGCGAGCAGGCAGCAGATGCAAGCCGTCTGATTGTGGAAATCTTTCTTAAATCTTAAAAAGCCTGTGGATAAACATGTTGGCATTAATAATTCTAGTATCTTCCAACATTCATTTTGTTGTAAAAAAACAGGTTATATTATATAATCAAAATATTATTTCAGGAAATATATAACAAAGGATAAGGAAGGATTGAAAATATATGCCGTTTCATTTCAACAGCTGGTTGGTTTATTTCTATTTTTATTGTATCTGTGGGTGGATATTTGAATCTGTTTATGTATCCCTTGCAAACAGAAAATGGATTAACAGGGGATTTATGAAGGGACCATGGCTGCCCCTGTATGGAAGCGGTGCGGTTATTATTTTGCTGGTAACCCTGCCATTTCAACAGTACCCTGTAGCAGTTTATTTTGCAGGAGCTATTACAGCTACAATTCTGGAGTATTTTACCGGAGTGGTGATGCTTAAGCTTTTTAAAGTGCGGTATTGGGATTACAGCCACCGAAAAATCCAGTTTCAGGGACATATTTGTCTGGTGTCAACAATTGCCTGGGGATTTTTAAGCCTGTTGATGGTATATGTGGTGCATAAACCTGTAGTAAAGCTGGTAAACGGCTGGAATGAGGAGGTTGTCAGCATTATTACCTTTATCATCACTATCTGCATGGTATATGACTTTACAAATGCGTTCAGAGAGGCTATGGATTTGCGTTCTTTGATTATTCAGGCAGAGGATTTGAAAAAGCGTTTGGAGGACATGCTGGCTGAGCAGCGGGAAAAGCTTAGTGAATCTATCGAAGAAAGCAGAAACCAGATTGAAGAATACCGGAAAGAAGCGCAAAGCAGGCGTAGGGAACAGTGGATGGAGACGATTGCTGAAATAGAGGCGGCAAGAGAGCGGCTGCGCCAGAATATGGAGAAGCATTCCAAGCAGCTGTTGTTACACAATCCGGGCTCCGGGTTTAGGGGCTTGGAAGAGGAGACGGCAGAAATTAGACGCAGATTACAGGAAAGAAGGAGGAAGTAGCATGGAAGAAAGAGAACAGCTTCAGCGGGAAGTGTTAAAAGAACTGATTGCTTACAGTGATAACCTGATTCCGGCACTGCAGATACTGATTGGGGAATTGAGGACGGAAGGACAGGAGGATACCAATACATTTTTAAATGATGTGATTAATGGAATTAACTGGGAGATTGAAGTATTCAACCAATGCATGTCTCTGATTAATGAAAAAGGCAGTTATATTGATAAAAAATCAATGATTACTGCGGTTAAGAATCTGGGAGACTCGTTGAATGGGGGAGATACATTAATGGTGGCTGACTGCCTGGAAACCGATTTTCTTCCGTTTCTTAACAGGCTGGACTTAGCTGCGAAACAGGTGGTGGAGCAAAAATAAGAGTGAGGCTGCCATATCAGGATAGTGCTGTGGCAGCCTCGATAGCGTTATTTCAATTGTCGGGATATTTTAATATGTATGCTTTCTATGCATAATCGTTAAATAAAAGTCCGGAATATTTTGACGGAATATAGGGATTCGGATAGGTTCCAGTTGTATTTGGGTAGGTGACTACAATTTTGTCAATATAATGCAAAGGATTCAGGGTCATTTTATCTGTTGTCCGTTTGATATCCTTCCGGAAGCCGGAAAGCTCTTTATCGAACAAAGACTGAATCTGTGCGCTGTCGGCTTCGCTGGAGCGGCTCATATAGCCGTTTTCATCAACTGTAAGCCCTGCAGCTTCCAAAGCCTTCTGATTGCGTCTGGCAATACCTGTAATATCCCGGAAAAGCTTGGTGGCCCCCTTCTGGCTGGAGCCGTTTCTTGCAATATCAATTAGTTGGTTATAAGAATTTATAAAATCTGTCAGCTTATCGGATATTTTTTCCTCATCCGGAATTAAATAGACATTGACCGGTTCTTCGCTGGTGGAAAGCAAATCAATATCGATAGAATGGTTGATAGAGATTCGGTTGCTGATTGAGGTATGCAGGGTATCATTGATGTAAAATTCTGCATTGGTGGGTGCCTCATCAATGTTGCCAATGCCTAACAGGCTTGTTATATCATTTTCCAGATAGGTCTCGTCAAACCGGAAAAATAAGTCATCATCCTTTGGTAAGCCTGATGCTTCTGAACGAAGTACAAAAGCACAGGTTCCGTCTACACGGTTATTCCGGATACTTGCCCGTACCCCGATATTATTTTCGTTAATGGAGGCGGCAAGATTACGTTGAATCTGCTGGTTCGTATCGCCTTCGTGTACGGCAAGCTGAAATGTGTATTTGTTATGCCCCACTGCAATACCAAAGGAATAATCTCCTGCAGGAAACATGGTTTCTCCTGCGGGAAGATAAGTGCCTACGTTGGTTTGTCCCTTGGCTAATGTATGAACCTGTACGGACAGCTTCTCGGGAAGGTCTTTTGCTTCGGAATCATTTAAAGAGGCATAAACAACATTTTCATTATCGGATACGGCAGTCATTTGTGTAAATACATTATCATCCTGTCCCCCCAGGAATCTGCTCTCGGATTCTAAAGCCATGGCAGCTTCCTTAATACCGATGGCATAGGCCTGGGTTGCATCGGAGAAGGTAAATTTATATAATGGTGAGTGCTGATTTTGCTTGACCATATTATTGTATATTGTTTTTAAATCGTCTTTCTTGTGAGAAGCAGACCGGCTGCTTTTGGGAGCGATTACCTGTGAACCATAATAATTATAGACGTTATTCAGATTCAGCATATTATTTACCTCCTTCCCTGGAAAAATAAGCCTTAATCGAAAATCATAAAATCAGTTCAATCCTTTGAACTGATTAGGATATAATTATTTTTATTATAATATAGAAAAAAATTCGTGTCCAGTGTAAAAAAGTAGAATATTATACAAATATGTATCATTTATTTAGTAAAAAATGCTTGACACGTTACATGTTGTGTGGTAAAGTACTTACCGATGAACTGCCGAAGACAGTAGGTACCGTTTGGTGTAAGCATAGCGCCTACCGAGGAAGAATCGTATGAATGACGTTTCGCTCTATGTCTTTGGACATGGAGCTTTTCTTTTTATGGAAGCTTAGATAGTCGTAAGATAGAAAAGGTTCGATATCGCGCAGTCATTAATATAATAAGGAGGCGCAGAAACGATGGCAAAGATTGAATTAAAGCAACCAATTGTTGAAGAGATTAAAGCTCAGCTTCAGGATGCACAATCAGCTGTAATAGTTGACTATCGTGGTCTTACTGTAGAACAGGATACCAGACTTCGTAAGGAGTTAAGAGAAGCTGGTGTTATATACAAGGTGTATAAGAACACAATGGTGCGTTTTGCAATTGAAGGTACAGAGTTTGAATCTTTAAAGGATGATTTGGAAGGACCTAATGCAATCGCTATCTCTAAGACAGATGCAACTGCTCCGGCAAGAATTCTTGCTAAGTTTGCAAAAGAGGCAGAAGCATTGGAGATTAAAGCTGGTGTTGTTGAGGGAACCTATTATGATCAGGCTGGTATCAAGGCCATTTCCAGCATCCCTTCAAGAGAAGAGTTACTTTCCAAGTTACTTGGAAGCATTCAGTCACCTATTGCCAACTTTGCAAGAGTTATCAAGCAGATTGCAGAGCAGCAGGATGGTGCGGCAGAGGCATAGGATTTATGTCCTTTGTAACCTAATGTAGAATGATGTTATCATCAAATATTAAATAATGGAGGAATTAGAATAATGACTACTCAGGAATTTATCGAAGAGATTAAGAAGTTAAGTGTATTAGAGTTAAACGATTTAGTAAAGGCTTGTGAGGAAGAGTTTGGCGTATCTGCAGCAGCAGGCGTTGCAGTTGTAGCAGCAGGCGCAGCAGCAGGTGGAGAAGCAGCTGCTGAGAAGGATGAGTTTGATGTAGAGTTAACAGAGGTTGGCGCTAATAAGGTTAAGGTTATCAAGGTTGTTCGTGAGGTAACTGGTTTAGGTCTTAAGGAAGCTAAGGAAGTTGTTGATGGAGCTCCTAAGGTTGTTAAAGAGGGTGCTTCTAAGGCAGAGGCTGATGACATTAAGGCTAAGTTAGAGGCTGAAGGCGCTAAGGTTACATTAAAGTAATCTGCAAGGAACAGTGAGCCAGGCAAAAGCACGAAGTGCTTTTGTTCAGATAATAAAGAAGTACAGAATGGAATGCTTGCATTCCGGACTGTGCTTTTTTATTATCTTAGAGAAGTGCGTTAGCACCTTTATAAAAGAGGATGAGGAAATGCTTAATTATATTACAACCTATGGAGGAACCCATTTTTATCCTTTACAACCGGAAGCGGATAAGCTTTACATCGGGGATATTGCCCATGCTCTGTCTCTGATATGCAGAGGGAATGGACATGTAAAGCATTTTTTCTCTGTTGGGCAGCATTGTATTAACTGTGCAATGGAGGCAGAGGCGAGAGGCTATAGCAGACGAGTCTGCCTTGCCTGCCTGCTGCATGATGCCAGTGAAGCGTATCTTTCGGATGTACCGAGTCCCTTTAAAAAATCCATGCCGGCTTATGAAGAGCTGGAACGGCAGATGCTGGAGATTATTTATGAAAAATATCTCGGCAGTCCGTTGACGGAGGAGGAAGAGAAGCTGGTAAAGGCAATAGATAAGGATATGCTTTATTTTGATTTGCTGGAATTGTTAGATGAATCCTCCGACAGGGAAGAACCGGAGATGAAAAGCCGTTTTTCGGAAGAATTTGTGCCGTTTGAAGAAGTGGAGCGGCAGTATCTTGAATTATTTCTGAAATTAAATGGATGAGTGAAAGAATGTGTGAGCAAAAAGTAAAACTACATATAGATATTCTTTTAAGACAATATACAACATATATTGTTTCCAAAAATTCTGAAAAAAACCATGAAAAATTTGGTTGACACTTGATAATTCCAGTGGTAGAATATTAAAATGTCATTATTGTGGGTAGGTGTCCGCAATAATGCATATCAATGTCAAAAAACATTGAAAATCTGTAGTTATTCAGCCGGAAGCTCGCTTTCGTTTCATTAATAGCTCGCTTGGGCAGAATGCTCTATACAGGTATTGGTGAAATAGTCTGGCAGTAATCCTCTGTACGGATTATTTCACAAGTACCTGTGCGCGGCTGGGTAACAATAAAAATAATATTCAAGGGGTGAAAACGTCAATGGAAAAGAGCAGAATTAGTCCTGTAGCAGCGGGAAGAGGAATTCGGATGAGTTATTCCAGACAGAAGGAAGTACTTGAGATGCCTAATCTTATCGAAGTACAAAAAGACTCATACAAATGGTTCTTAGAAGCAGGACTTAAAGAGGTGTTCGACGACATTTCTCCAATCACTGATTACAGTGGACAGCTGAGTCTGGAATTCGTGGATTTCCAGTTAAGCGAGGAGGATGTTAAGTACTCAATTGAGGAGTGCAAGGAAAGAGATGCAACATACGCAGCTCCTTTGAAGGTCAATGTACGTCTTCATAATAAGGAAACAGATGAGATAAACCAGCATGACATTTTTATGGGTGATTTACCTCTGATGACGGAGACCGGTACCTTTGTAATTAATGGCGCAGAGCGTGTTATCGTCAGCCAGTTAGTTCGTTCGCCGGGTATCTATTATGCCATCGGACATGATAAATTAGGAAAGACCCTGTATTCCTGTACCGTTATCCCGAATCGTGGTGCGTGGTTAGAGTACGAGACAGATTCCAATGACGTATTTTATGTGCGTGTTGATAGGACAAGAAAGGTTCCAATTACCGTATTAATCCGTTCTCTGGGCATTGGAACCAATGAAGAGATTCGTGAATTGTTTGGTGATGAACCGAAGATTTTAGCGAGTATAGAGAAGGACCCATCTAATAATTATGAGGATGGACTGCTTGAGTTATATAAGAAGATTCGTCCGGGTGAGCCTTTGGCTGTGGAGAGTGCGGAGAGCCTGATTCATGCAATGTTCTTTGATCCAAGACGTTATGATTTGGCAAAGGTTGGCCGTTACAAATTTAACAAGAAGCTTGCATTTAAGAACCGTATTGCAGGACATGTACTGGCAGAGGATGTAGTGAATCCGGCTACTGGTGAGATACTTGCAAAGGCAGGAGAAAAGCTTACAAGGGAGAGTGCTACAAAGCTGCAGAATGCTGCTGTTCCATTTGTAATGATTCAGACGGAAACCCGCAATGTAAAGGTATTGTCTAACATGATGGTTGATATCAATGAGTATGTTGATTTTGACGCAAAAGAATTAGGCGTAACCGAAGATGTATTTTACCCTGTTTTAGCACAGCTTTTAGAAGAATATACAGATGAAGAGGAATTAAAGAGAGCTATTAAGCGTGATATCCGGGATTTGATTCCAAAGCATATAACAAAGGAAGATATTTTAGCTTCCATCAGCTATAACATTCACCTGGAATATGGAATCGGCAATGATGATGATATTGACCACTTAGGCAACCGCCGTATCCGGGCTGTAGGCGAGCTGTTACAGAACCAGTATCGTATTGGTCTTTCCCGTCTGGAGCGTGTGGTACGGGAGAGAATGTCAACACAGGATATTGAGACAATTTCACCACAGTCCCTTATCAATATTAAGCCGGTAACTGCAGCGGTGAAGGAGTTCTTTGGAAGCTCCCAGCTTTCACAGTTTATGGACCAGAATAACCCGCTTTCTGAGCTGACTCATAAGAGACGTTTATCTGCTTTGGGTCCTGGCGGTTTGTCCCGTGACAGAGCCGGATTTGAGGTTCGAGATGTACACTACACCCATTATGGAAGAATGTGTCCGATTGAGACGCCTGAAGGTCCGAACATCGGTCTGATTAACTCTCTGGCATGCTATGCGAGAATTAACCAGTACGGTTTTGTGGAGGCCCCATACCGTAAGCTTGATAAGAGTGACCCGGATAATCCGGTTGTAACGGATGAGGTTGTTTATCTGACGGCAGACGAAGAGGACAATTATGTGGTTGCCCAGGCAAACGAGCAGATTAATCCGGACGGAACCTTTGCAAATCCTCGTGTTGCGGGCCGTTATAGAGAAGAAACTGCTGAGTTTGAGAAGAATAGAGTAGATTTGATGGATGTATCGCCTAAGATGGTATTTTCTGTTGCGACATCCATGATTCCATTCCTGGAAAATGATGATGCGAACCGTGCGCTGATGGGCTCCAACATGCAGCGTCAGGCAGTGCCTCTTTTGAAGACAGAGGCTCCGATAGTTGGTACGGGTATGGAAGCCAAGGCAGCGGTTGACTCCGGTGTATGTATTGTGGCGAAGCATGACGGTGTGGTAGAGAAATCCACCAGCAAGGAAATTGTTATCAAATGTGATGACGGTACAAAGGATACCTATCACGTAATCAAGTTTGCAAGGAGTAATCAGGGTAACTGTATGAACCAGAGACCGATTGTTGTGAAGGGTGAGCGTGTTAAAGCTGGTGAGGTTATTGCTGATGGTGCTTCAACTGCCGGCGGTGAGATTGCATTAGGTAAAAACCCGTTAATCGGATTTATGACCTGGGAAGGTTATAATTATGAGGATGCGGTTTTGTTAAGCGAAAGACTGGTTCAGGAGGATGTCTATACCTCTGTTCATATTGAAGAATATGAGGCGGAAGCGAGAGATACCAAGCTTGGCTCTGAGGAAATCACAAGAGACCTGGCTGGCCTTGGTCCGGATGTATTAAAGGATTTGGATGAAAATGGTATTATTCGTATCGGTGCGGAGGTTCGTGCCGGTGATATTCTGGTTGGTAAGGTTACTCCGAAGGGAGAAACCGAGCTCACTGCGGAGGAGAGACTGCTTCGCGCAATCTTCGGCGAGAAGGCAAGGGAAGTAAGAGATACCTCTTTACGTGTGCCTCATGGTGCATTCGGTATTGTTATTGATACCAAGGTGTTTACAAGAGAAGCGGGAGATGAGCTGTCTCCTGGAGTAAATAAATCTGTTCGTGTTTATATTGCACAGAAGAGAAAAATCAGTGTTGGTGATAAGATGGCTGGTCGTCATGGTAATAAGGGTGTTATTTCCCGTATTCTTCCTGTGGAGGATATGCCGTTCCTGCCAAATGGCCGTCCGCTTGACATTGTATTGAATCCTCTGGGTGTGCCATCCCGTATGAATATCGGACAGGTATTGGAGATTCACTTAGGTCTGGCTGCAAAGGCATTAGGCTTTAAGATTGCAACTCCGGTTTTTGATGGCGCCAACGAGGAAGACATCATGGAGACGCTGGAGATGGCAAATGATTACGTTAATACAGAATGGGAAGACTTTGAAAAGAAGTGGAGGTCCCAGGTAGCGGATGAGGTAATGGATTATCTCTATGAGAACCGTGACCACAGAGAAGAGTGGAGGGGTGTTCCGATTAATCGGACCGGTAAGGTAACCCTTCGTGATGGTAGAACCGGTGAAGAGTTTGACTCTCCGGTAACGATTGGTTTTATGCATTACCTGAAGCTGCACCATTTAGTAGACGATAAGATTCACGCCCGCTCAACTGGTCCATATGCGTTGGTAACCCAGCAGCCACTTGGCGGTAAAGCACAGTTTGGTGGTCAGCGTTTTGGTGAGATGGAGGTTTGGGCTTTAGAGGCTTATGGTGCCTCCTATACCCTGCAGGAAATTCTGACTGTGAAGTCCGATGATGTGGTAGGCCGTGTGAAAACCTATGAAGCAATTATTAAGGGCGAGAATATTCCGAAGCCGGGAATTCCGGAATCCTTCAAGGTATTGCTGAAGGAATTCCAGTCACTTGCATTGGATGTCAGAGTACTTCGCGAGGATAATACAGAAGTAGAAATCGGCGAAAACATTGACTATGGCAATGATGAAATCCGGAATTTTGGCAATATGGATTATAAGAGCGAAGAGGCTGAGATGAAAGAGCAAGGCTTCAGTGGTGTAGATGAGAATGACGAAGCGTTTGAGTTATTGGGCGACCCGGAGGATGGTTATGATGATGATAACTATGACGGCGACAGCTACGATAATTATGACGAATAATGGAAGGAGAGCATAATAGATGTCAGCTATTAATAATCAAGAAACAGAACAACAAATGAATTTTGATGCGATTAAGATTGGTCTTGCTTCTCCGGAAAAGATTAGAGAGTGGTCAAGGGGCGAGGTTAAGAAGCCTGAGACAATTAACTATAGAACCTTAAAACCAGAAAAGGACGGACTTTATTGCGAACGGATTTTTGGACCGAGCAAGGACTGGGAATGTCATTGCGGTAAGTACAAGAAGATTCGTTATAAAGGTGTAATCTGTGACCGTTGTGGTGTTGAGGTTACCAAGTCGAATGTAAGACGTGAGAGAATGGGTCATATTGAGCTTGCTGCTCCTGTATCCCATATCTGGTATTTCAAGGGAATTCCAAGCAGAATGGGATTAATCCTTGATATTTCTCCAAGAACACTGGAGAAGGTATTGTATTTTGCCTCTTATATCGTATTGGACCCAGGAGAGACAAATTTAGCTTACAAGCAGGTGCTGACTGAGAAGGAATACCGGGATGCAGAGGAAGAGTATGGCTATGGCAAATTCCGGGCAGGAATGGGTGCTGAGGCTGTAAAGGAATTATTACAGGCGATTGACCTTGAGAAGGAGTCGGCGCAGCTGCGGGCAGAGCTTAAAGAGGCAACAGGTCAGAAACGGGCTAAGGTAATTAAGAGGTTAGAAGTTGTAGAAGCATTCAGAGGCTCTGATAACAGACCAGAGTGGATGATTTTGGATGCTGTTCCAGTAATTCCGCCGGATATCCGTCCTATGGTGCAGTTAGACGGAGGACGTTTTGCTACATCGGATTTGAATGACCTGTATAGAAGAATTATTAACCGTAATAACCGCTTAAATCGTTTATTGGAATTGGGCGCGCCTGATATTATTGTCCGCAATGAGAAACGTATGCTTCAGGAGGCAGTGGATGCGTTGATTGATAATGGACGCCGCGGACGTCCTGTGACAGGTCCTGGTAACCGGGCATTGAAATCCCTGTCAGATATGTTAAAGGGTAAGCAGGGACGTTTCCGTCAGAACTTATTGGGCAAGCGTGTTGACTATTCCGGACGTTCCGTTATCGTAGTGGGACCGGAGCTTAAGATTTACCAGTGTGGTCTTCCAAAGGAAATGGCAATCGAGCTGTTTAAGCCGTTTGTTATGAAGGAATTGGTATTTAGAAAATTAGCGCATAATGTTAAGTCTGCCAAGAAAATGGTGGAGAAGCTAGAGACAGAGGTCTGGGATGTACTTGAGGATGTTATCAAGGAGCATCCGGTTATGTTGAATCGTGCCCCGACGCTTCACAGATTAGGTATTCAGGCATTTGAGCCAATTCTTGTGGAGGGTAAGGCAATTAAGCTTCATCCGTTGGTATGTACGGCATTTAACGCGGACTTTGATGGTGACCAGATGGCAGTTCATCTTCCGTTGTCTGTTGAGGCACAGGCAGAGTGCAGATTCCTGCTGTTATCACCAAACAATCTGCTGAAGCCGTCTGACGGTGCACCGGTTGCCGTTCCGTCTCAGGATATGGTGCTTGGTATTTATTATCTGACCATTGATAAGCCGGGTGACAAGGGCGAGGGCAAGATTTTCAAATCAAAGAATGAGGCAATTCTTGCTTATGAGAATAAAGAGATTACCCTGCATGCGAAAATTAAGGTTCGTATGAAGGGAACGATGCCGGATGGAACAGAGGGTTCCATGATTATTGAATCCACGCTGGGAAGAATTTTGTTCAATGAGATTATCCCACAGGATTTGGGAATTGTAGACCGCAGCATTCCGGGAAATGAGCTTGCATTGGAGATAGATTATCTGGTTGGTAAAAAGCAGTTAAAGGGAATCCTGGATAAATTGTTTAATACTCATGGTGCGACAAAGACAGCAGAGGTATTAGATGATATCAAGAGTATTGGTTATAAATATTCTACCAGAGCTGCTCTTACGGTATCTATTTCTGAGATGACTGTCCCTGCTGCAAAGAAGGAAATTCTGGCAGAGGCACAAAAGACAGTAGACTTAATTTTAGAGAAGTTCAAATACGGATATGTAACAGAAGAAGAGAGATATACAGCAGTTGTTAAGACATGGGAAGCTGCAGATAAGAAGCTGACAAAGGCACTGTTAGATGGTCTTGATACCTACAACAATATCAAGATGATGGCAGAGTCCGGAGCCCGTGGTTCTAACCAGCAGATTAAGCAGTTGGCAGGTATGCGTGGTTTGATGGCGGATACAACCGGACGTACCATTGAATTGCCGATTAAATCAAACTTCCGTGAGGGACTTGACGTATTGGAGTACTTTATTTCTGCCCATGGTGCGCGTAAGGGACTTTCTGATACAGCGCTTCGTACAGCCGACTCTGGTTACTTAACCCGTCGTCTGGTTGATGTATCCCAGGATTTGATTATCCGTGAAGTAGACTGTTGTGAGGGAACCGGTGAGATTCCGGGTGCTTATGTAGAAGCCTTTATGGAGGGCAAGGAGTTAATCGAGAGCTTCCAGGAGAGAATTACCGGACGTTATGCAGCAGAGTCTGTATATGATAAAGATGGCAATCTGATTGTAAAGGCAAATCATATGATTACACCAAAGCGTGCTGAGAGAATTGTCGCAGCAGGTGTTGATGCAGATGGCAATGAAATTACAAGGCTTAAGATTCGTAACATCTTAAATTGTAAGTCGCATATTGGTGTCTGTGCAAAATGCTATGGTGCTAACATGGCAACGGGTCTGGCTGTACAGGTAGGTGAGGCTGTTGGTATTATTGCTGCACAGTCTATTGGTGAGCCGGGTACACAGCTTACCATGAGAACCTTCCATACCGGTGGTGTTGCCGGTGACGATATTACACAGGGTCTTCCTCGTGTAGAAGAGTTGTTTGAGGCACGTAAGCCAAAGGGTCTTGCTATTATTACGGAGTTTGGCGGTAAGGTACAGATTCGTGATACCAAGAAGAAACGGGAGGTTGTTGTCACCAACGAGGAGACTGGAGAATCTAAGGCATATTTAATCCCTTACGATTCCAGAATCAAGGTATTTGATGACCAGGTAGTAGAAGCTGGTGATGAGATTACAATTGGTTCTGTTAACCCTCATGATATTCTGAAAATTAAGGGTGTTCGTGCCGTACAGGATTATATGATTCGTGAGGTACAGAAGGTTTACCGTCTGCAGGGTGTTGATATTAATGATAAGCATATTGAGGTTATCGTACGTCAGATGCTTAAGAAGATTAAGATTGAACAGAGCGGTGATACGGAATATCTGCCGGGTACACTGGTAGATGTACTGGATTATAATGAGATTAATGAGAAGCTTACCGCTGAGGGCAAGGAGCCTGCGCAGGGAACACAGGTAATGCTTGGAATTACCAAGGCATCTCTGGCAACCAATTCCTTCTTATCAGCAGCATCCTTCCAGGAGACCACGAAGGTTCTTACAGAGGCTGCAATTAAGGGTAAAGTAGACCCGCTGATTGGTCTGAAGGAGAACGTATTAATTGGTAAGCTGATTCCAGCCGGTACCGGTATGAAGCGTTACCGTAATGTGAAGCTTGACAGTGAAGTGGAAACCATTAATTTTGATGATGAGAACCTGAACTTCTCCGAGATTGGAGAGGATGGAGAAGCCGGTAATCCAGAGGATACTGAGGTATCTGAAAATCCGGAAACATCAGAAGAGCTGGTAGAGACAACAGAGTAATATATGGCAGGCAGAAAGTGCCTGATAATGAACTAAGGGAGCAGGTGGAAACACCTGCTTCTTTTTTGAAGTGGAGCAGATTGAGCTTTAAATGGAACAGGATTGTGGTATATTGCCAGTCCGTAAAGGAAGCAAAAAAGAGGACAAAAGGGATTGCTTAAAATAACATAGAGTGTTATACTGATTTAAGTTTTAAAAAATATAAAGCAGAAAGGTGCCTGGCACAGTACAGGTCTGTTACCATGAAGCTGGGATAATGGCAGATGGAAATGGTACTGTGGGTCAGGATAATAGGGAACCAGGTGGGAATCCTGGACGATCCCGTCGCTGTATAAGCGGAGCATTTTAAAGCCGTAAGGCCGTCACTGTGAAAATGGGAAGACGAAAAATGTGATGATGCAAAGTCAGAAGACCTGCCTTTTTGCTGGTGCTTGTAAGTACTGCGATGGACAGACACTTATAAATAAGCTTCTTATTGATACATAAGGGGCTTATTCATGATGGAAACTTTAAGGTCTGTTTGGAATCGCAGAGTGCGGTCTGAACAGACCTTTTTATGTGGAAAACTCAATGTTTTACAGGGAGCGAAAGAGCTGGGAGAATAAATATGAAGATTGATTATTATGCATATCGTTCCGGTATGCGGAAATGGAATGCCGGGTTTAAGGTGCTGCTTTCCGTGGCAACCCTTTGTCTGGTTATCGGATTAAACCACATCGCAGTTTCTTTGTTTGTGGTAGTGACCATGGGGATGCTGACCCTGGTGGTGGGAAAGCTGCCGGGTAAAATATATCTGCATTATATGACGGTTCCTCTTGCCTTTATGATAATCAGCGGTTTGATGATTGCCATAGAATTTGCAGGCCAGCCGGTGGGAACCTGGAACCTGAATCTACATATTTGTTATATCTGTGTTACAGCGGAAAGTCTGTGGACGTCGGTACAGGTTTTTTTTAAGGCATTGGCGGGAGTGAGTGCCCTTTATATGATGGCATTTTCGACACCCATGAGTGAATTTATCAATGTGCTGCAGAAGCTGCATTTGCCCACAATGCTTGTGGAGCTGATGCATCTGATTTACCGGTATATCTTTATTTTGCTGGATGTGGCAGTTGCGATGCAGACTGCGGCGAAGGCAAGACTGGGTTACCGGAATTTGAAACAGGGCTTCCACACCTTTGCAGGCATTGCAGGAAATTTATTTTTGATTTCCCTTCGTAAGGCAAATGTTTACTATGACGCCATGGTGGCGAGAGGTTACGATGGGAAGCTGGAATTTCTTACAGAGGAATATCCGGTTAAAATCTGGCAGGCAGCAGGAGCAATTGCTTATTTTGCAGTAATAATGGGAATATGCTTCTGAGTAAAGTGATTGGTATAGGGATGAAAGGAATAACAGGGGAATTTCAAAATGACAGAATTATTACAGGTAAAAGATTTGTGCTTTTCTTATGACGAAAAACCGGTATTAAAACAGATAAATATAACTGTCCGGAAAGGAGAGAAAATTGCGGTAATGGGCTCCAATGGAGCAGGTAAATCCACATTTTTTCTGAATCTCAACGGAGTATTGCAGCCGGATAGAGGAGAGATTCTGCTGGAAGGGAAAAAACTGAAGAAAAAGGATTTTAAGGAGCTGCACCGACGGGTGGGCTTTGTGTTTCAGGATGCAGACAGCCAGATTATTGCCTCCAATGTAAAAGCAGAAATCTCTTTTGGTCCTATGAATCTGGGACTTTCCAGAGAAGAGGTAAAGAACAGGGTGGCTGCTGCAATTGAATATATGGAGCTTTCCCGGTTTGAAGACAGGGCGCCACAATACTTAAGTGGAGGAGAGAAAAAGAGGGTCAGTATTGCAGATATTTTAGCCATGGAGACGGATGTATTAATCTTTGATGAACCTATGGCGGCGTTGGACCCGGTGAATGCACAAAATGTAGAGTCTATCTTAAAAAGATTACATGAGGACGGAAAGACGTTGTTGATTGCAACCCATGATGTGGATTTTGCCTACCGGTATGCAGATAGAATTCTGGTGTTCTCAGATGGCGGGATTATTGCGGATGGGACACCCCGGGAGGTTTTTCACAGAAAAGAGATTATGGAAAGGGCACATTTAAAAGCGCCAGCCATTATGACTGTATGGGAAGCGCTGGAACAGAAAGGGTTTGTAAAAAAGGGAACCGGATATCCGGTTACGGCGGAGGAGCTGGTTGAAAAGCTGTCGGTAGAAATCTGAGGTCATACTCGGTATCTATAAAAATATAATAAGCGTTTGCGAAACTCCTTATTTTGCACAACATGCGGTTTCAAAAACAGAGTTTCGCAATCACTTATTATAAAAATATAAAGGAGAGAGGAGTGTCAAAAAATATGTCAAAGACACAAAAGAAAGTATTAAAATTGAGTATTGCATTTGCAATTGTAATGGCGGTATGTCCGGCAGCCAATGCAATGCATATTATGGAAGGATATCTTCCTCCGGCGCTGTGTATCGTCTGGGGTGTTGTCTGCCTTCCGTTTGTAGTAAAGGGTTTTATGAATTTAAAGAAAATTATTGCTGAGAATAAGAAGGCAGTTACACTGATTGCCATGGCAGGTGCTTATGTGTTTGTGTTATCCGCCTTGAAAATTCCGTCTGTAACGGGAAGCTGTTCCCATATGACAGGAACCGGCTTTAGTGCCATTTTATTTGGACCATGCATTACCAGTATTCTTGGTATTATTGTATTACTGTTCCAGGCAATTTTGCTGGCACATGGAGGTCTGACAACTCTGGGTGCCAATACCTTTTCCATGGCAATTGCAGGACCACTGTTAACCTATGGGATTTTTGCACTGTGTAAAAAAGTGAAGCTGAATAAAAATGTAAGTGTCTTCCTGGCTGCCTGCCTTGGAGATTTATTTACATATTGTGTGACCAGTATCCAGTTAGCTATTGCGTATCCAAGCTCACAGGGTGGTGTAGCCGCTTCTGCATTACAATTTCTCGGCGTATTTGCTCCAACCCAGCTGCCTCTTGCAGTTATTGAGGGTATTTTGACGGTATTAATTATGATTGCACTGGAGTCCTATGCCAAGCCGGAGCTTAAGGCAATCGGATTTATCAAAGCGAAGTAGCAGACATTACATGGTTTCAGGTAGATAGAAAATAGGAGAAAAATAAGATGAAAGATAATAAAAAAACTGTTATAATACTATTGGTTATTGTACTGGCTCTGATTCTGATTCCCTTATTTGCGTTAAAGGATGCAGAGTTTGGCGGGTCAGATGATGCGGGAAGCCAGAAGATAGAAGAAATTCAGGGCGAGTATGAGCCTTGGTTTACACCGGTATTTGAGACGGCATTGGATGGGGAAATTCCAGGGGAGATAGAAAGCCTTCTGTTCTGTGTCCAGACCGGAATCGGTGTCGGTGTGATTGCATTTTTTATGGGAAGATTAGTGGAGCGTAAGAAGCATGAAAAAGGCGATTCTGATTGTTAGTTTTGGTACCAGCCACAGGGATGCCAGGGAGCGTAGTCTGGACTGTATTGTAAGGGACATTCAGACTATGGCAGAAAATGTGATGGAAGAGGGTGTCAATAATCCGGGATATAAAGGGAGCCTTTCAGAGACGGTAGGGATATATCAGGCATATACAAGTGGGATGATTTTAAATGTTCTTGCCAGGGAGGGTGTCAGAATTCCTACAGTGGAACAGGCGGCAGAGCAGATTCTGTCAGATGGCGTGAGAGAGCTGGTTGTGGTGCCCACCCATATGATACCGGGAATGGAGTATCACAAAATGTTAAATGCTTTAGAGCCGTACCGCAGAGGGTTTGATAAGGTGGCAGTGACCACAACTGTGCTGGAAAACCAAAGAGATTGTGAGGCACTGGTACCGGTGCTTCGGGATATATGTGGGTTTGAACCCGGTATAGAATATATTTTAATGGGGCATGGAACGGAGGCAGATGCCAATATCCGCTATACCCAGATGAATGAGGCGTTTAACAGGGCAGGGCTTTCCAATGTCCGGATTGCGTCTGTTGAGGCGAAGCCGGATATGGAGGATGCCTTGGAGAGATTGAACCAGATAAAAGGCCGCAGGAATATAGAAAAGGTGATTGTACAGCCATTTATGGTGGTTGCCGGTGACCATGCGAAAAATGATATGGCAGGGGAAGAAGAGTCCTATGTGACCAGGCTTCGGGAGGCTGGCTTTACAGTGGAGCCTGTGATAAAGGGGCTTGGAGAATACTCACAGTTTCGCAGTCTGTATGTGGAAAAGGCAAAGAAAATGCTCTGCATATAGCAGGGCATTTTCTTTATTAAGAATGAGATGGAGTTAGGAGAAATGGCAGGAAAAATATATGGAGTCGGAGTCGGTCCGGGTGACCCGGAATTATTGACTATAAAAGCAGTGCAGATTATCCGGGAGTGTGATATGATTGGAATACCAGCAAAGGATGCAGCTTCCTGTACCGCATATCAGATTGCGGGGAAAGCGGTTCCGGAAATGAAGGCAAAACCTGTAATTGCAGTGGCAGTTCCAATGACAACGGATAGGGAGCGCTTATGTGCGGCGTATGACCAGGGCTGCAGGGAGCTGGTGAATGCGCTTAAACAGGATAAGAAAATTGCATTTTTAAATCTGGGTGACCCGTCCATATATGGAAGCTATATGGAGCTTCATAAGAGATTAACGGAGGCGGGTTTTCAGGCAGAGCTGGTAAGCGGTGTACCATCCTTTTGTGCAGTGGCGGCGGCTCTCGGTGTGTCTCTGGGCTCCGGCGGGGAAAACATTCATATTTTACCAGGCCGGTACAATCTGGAGGAATTAGAGTTATATAACGGAACGAAGGTTTTGATGAAATCCGGAGGCAGGCTTGGGGAGCTGAAAAAACGGCTGGCAGAATTGGAAGGAAAAGGGCAGATAGCTGCCTATGCTGTGACAAACTGCGGCATGGAAGACCAGGTAGTATGTAAGGATATCCGGGAACTGGAGGACCAAGCAGGATATTTTACTACGGTGATTGTAAAAGATAGCAGAGAGAAGTAAAATTAGAGAGGAGGTGGAAACAATGGGTGTGATATTAACGACAGTTATAATCTTTATTCCTGTTCTTATCGCTGTAATTTTGGCGGTTGTTTTTGTTCTTCATATGAAAAAAGATGAAAAAGATGAAAAGGAATATATGAATACTTTATCGGAAGAAGAAAAAAAGGAATATCTGTTACAAAAAAGTAAAGACATGAAAGCGGAGCAATCCTACTACCGTATGAATGATATTGTGTCCAATAAAAAGTAATAGAGGAAAGGTTAACACCATGGAAGCTTACATCATGAAAAATCAAAAGCAGCTGAGGTTTGGGATTACTACGGGAACCTGTGGGGCGGCAGCGGCAAGAGCAGCGGCAACACGTCTGCTGTTAGGGCGGTTTCCGGACAATGATGTTATCGGCATTTCTACACCCAAGGGAATGGTTGTAAAGGTTCCCGTCACGGAGATATCTGTATCGGAAAAATCCTGTCAGTATATGGTTGTGAAGGACAGTGGGGATGACCCGGACGTGACTGACGGAGCAGAGATTTTTGCCATGGTGGAAATGGTTGACGCCTCTTTTCTGAAGGAAAAGCCGGTATTTCATTCAGAACAGTTTAATAATCTTTATTTGGATGGCGGTAAAGGGATTGGCCGGGTCACGAAGGAGGGGCTGGAGCAGTCTGTCGGGCAGGCCGCCATTAACACGGTTCCAAGGGAAATGATATTTCAGGCTGTGGGAGGGGTGTGTCTGCTGGCGGAGTGCAGCAGGCCTCTTTTGATTACCATATCCATTCCGGCAGGGGAGCAGCTGGCAGCGAGGACCTTTAATCCGAGGCTGGGAATTGAAGGCGGCATTTCAGTTCTGGGAACCAGTGGAATCATTGAACCCATGAGCGAAAAGGCCATTGTGGATACAATAGAGCTTGAGATAAAACAGCTTGCAAACCAGGGTGTGAAGCAGCTGCTTGTGACACCGGGAAATTATGGACAGGCATATGCGTCACAATATCTGGATTTAAATATGGAGCAAAGTGTAAAGTGCAGTAATTATATTGGAGAGACTATTGATTTGGCAGTTTCCTATGGGATGGAGCATTTTTTATTAGTAGGAAATATTGGTAAGCTGGTAAAGCTGGCGGCAGGCATTATGAATACCCATTCCAGAGTGGCAGATGGAAGATGTGAAATCTTTGCGGTTCACACGGTTCTTTGCGGGGGTACAGGGGAGATGGCACAGACCCTGATGAAGTGTGTGAATACGGATGAGATGTTAAAATATCTGGTGGAATGGAAGCTGAAGGATGCGGTTGTGGAGAGTATCTGTAATAAAATAGAAGAGCATATGAAGTACCGCATTGGGGATAAGATGCAGTTTGCTGTGGGACTGTTTTCTGAGAAGCTTGGCTTTTTGGGAGGCACAGGAAATTTTCAGCAGCTGGTAAGTGAGATGAAAGAGGAGTAAAAATATGGTTCATTTTGTGGGTGCAGGTCCCGGGGCAGAGGATTTGATAACCATAAGAGGATATAGATTAATAGAAAATGCGGATGTGATTATTTATGCAGGTTCCCTTGTGAATCCGGCTCTTTTGAAATCGGCAAAGGAAGAGTGCAGTATTTATAACAGTGCTTATATGAACCTGGAAGAAGTGATAGAGGTTATGGTGGAGGCGGAGAAAAAGGGATGGATGACAGTCCGCCTGCATACCGGTGACCCGGCAATATTTGGTGCAGTCAGAGAGCAGATGGATGAATTAGAGAAAAGAAGGATTGCATATGATATATGTCCGGGAGTCAGCTCACTGTTTGGGGCGGCGGCAGCTTTAAGGACAGAGTATACCTTACCGGAGGTATCCCAAAGTGTGATTATTACAAGGGCAGAGGGAAGAACAGCTGTGCCGGAAAAGGAGGCATTATCAGAGCTTGCCAGACATCAGGCAACCATGATTCTATTTCTGTCTTCGGGGCTGGCAGATAAGGTGAAGGCACAATTATTAGAAGGCGGCTATGCATCGGAGACCCCGGTGGCAGTGGTCTATAAGGCAACCTGGCCGGAGGAGAAAATCCTGCGGACAACAGTTGATAAGCTGCCAGAGGCTATGAAACGGGAAGAGATTACAAAGACGGCATTAATTGTGGTTGGAAATGTGCTGGGTGATGAATATGCAAAGTCAAGACTGTATGACGCCTCATTTTCAACAGAATTCCGGAAGGGAGACAGAAAATGAAAATGCTTATGATTGCATGCAGCCAAAATGCATACCGTCTCATGCAGG
The DNA here is from genome assembly GCA_037301995.1 of bacterium. GTDB lineage: Bacteria > Bacillota > Clostridia > Lachnospirales > Lachnospiraceae > CAG-590. The sequence goes on from JAXVOW010000030.1 coordinate 23,049, forward strand.
ATGTAAAGAGCAGATGGATAGAAAAGGATTCCGATACCACCATTATCTGTAAGGTAAAATGCAGCAGTCTTCCGGAAATCTCCATGAGTCAGAGTGTTTTAGAATGTGTGGAGGAATGGTTTGACAGGGTAAATGCCATTGTATTTTTTACCGCAATGGGAATCGCAGTGAGAAGCATTGCGCCCTGCTTGAAGCATAAATCCACTGACCCGGCAGTGGTGGTGGTGGATGAAACAGGAAAATTCAGTATTTCTCTGTTATCAGGACATGCCGGCGGTGCAAATGAGCTGGCGCAGAAAATCGCAGATATGACAGGCGCAGTTCCCATTATTACTACGGCAACTGACCGGGAGGATAGATTTGCTGTAGATGATTATGCAAGGAAGCATGATTTGGCAGTAACGGACTGGAAGCTGGCAAAGGAAATATCAGCGGCGGTTTTAGAGGGTGAAACGATTGGATTTCGTGTTGACAGTGCATTCTTAAAGGAAAAGGATTTTGAAGAGGGACTTTCAGAGCAGATTCATTTTTATCGGGGAGAGGAGGCTGTGCAGGAGAAAAGGGGAATTCAGGTCTGTTATACACAAGCTTTCCAGCCGGCATTTTCAGCTGCCCTCCAGCTGGTGCCAAAGGTTTTTGTGATTGGCATCGGATGTAAAAAGAATACAGAGGAAGAGAGGATTGCCGGTGCAGTTAAACAATGCCTGAAGGATAATAATATCCGGTTTGAGGCGGTATACGCTGTGGCGAGCATCGACATAAAAAGGCAGGAGAGAGGCATTACAGAATTTTGTAACAATAATAAGCTTCCGTTTCTGACGTACTCTGTCGGTGAACTGCAGTCTTTGGAGGGAGAGTACAGCTGCTCTTCCTTTGTGGAGCAGGTAACCGGTGTGTCCAATGTCTGTGAGCGAAGCGCCATGGCGGCAGCGGGAGGCAGGCTTATCTGTGGCAAAAGGGTATATGATGGAGTGACGGTGGCAATTGCACAGCGTGGAAGCAAAGCAGCAGAAGCCATAGAGTAACAAAAAGGGAAAGGAAAATGGTATGTGCCAGTTATATGTGGTGGGCATGGGCCCCGGCGAATATGAAAAAATGACACTGGAAGCACAGAACGTCTTGGAGCAGTGTGAAGTGATTGCAGGGTATACCGTCTATGTTGATTTGTTAAAGAAGCATTTTCCGGGAAAAGAGTTTATTGTAACGGGAATGACCAGAGAAACCGAGAGGTGCCGGCTGGCATTACAGTCTGCGGCGGCAGGCAGGAAAACGGCTATGGTATGCAGTGGAGATGCGGGAGTTTATGGCATGGCAGGAATTTTACTGGAGTTAGGGGAGAGCTATCCCCAGGTAGAGATTTCGGTGGTGGCAGGGGTGACCGCCGCATTGTCAGGCGCTGCAGTTTTGGGAGCCCCTCTGGGGCATGATTTTGCTGTAATCAGTTTAAGTGATTTGTTAACTCCCTGGGATAAAATTGAACTGCGGTTAAAATGTGCCGCTATGTCGGACATGGCAATCTGCCTTTATAATCCCTCCAGTAAGAAGCGGAGTGACTACCTGCAAAGGGCATGTAATATCATTCTGGAATACCAGAATAGAGATACGGTCTGCGGTTTTGTAAAAAATATTGGAAGGGAGGGCGAAGGTTATGAGATTTTGCCCCTCAGCCAGCTGGCACAAACCCAAGTGGATATGTTTACAACCGTATTTATTGGGAACTCCCAGACAAGACAGATTGGAAACCGCATGGTGACACCGAGGGGATATAAAACTTCTGTTCAGGAGGTAAAGTAGATGCCGGGAATTGTTATATTTGGCGGAACGGTAGAGGGGCGGCAGCTTGCAGAGCGGCTGCAGAGCACAGAAATTCCATTACATATCTGTGTAGCCACGGAATATGGTGCTTCCCTGCTTCCAGACGGGGGAAATGTCCATGTCTATGCCGGGCGGATGGATGAATCACAGATGGAACAATTTCTTTTGGAGAAGAGGGCGGATTATTGTCTGGATGCCACCCACCCTTACGCCGCAGAAGTGACAAAGAATATTGTTTACGCCTGTGAAAATACAGGACTTCCATATATCCGTATAATGAGGAAAGAAGCAGGGCAGAAGGATTTGACGGGAGGAAAAGAGAAAACGGATAATGTGGTATTTGTTAAGGATGTGGAGGAAGCGGCAGAATATCTCTGTAAAACTGCAGGAAATATTTTTATTACCACCGGAAGTAAAGAGCTGGAAAAGTATACAGTAATTCCGGATTATCAAAGTCGGTGTATTGCAAGGGTGCTTCCGACTCTGCCGGTTATGGAAAAATGCAGGGAGCTGGGCTTTGAAGGCAGGAATCTGATTGGCATGCAGGGACCATTTAGCGAGGAAATGAATTACTGCATGTTAAAGCAGAGCGGAGCAGAATGGATGGTGACAAAGGATTCCGGTAAGGCGGGAGGATATCTGGAAAAATGTGAAGCAGCCCTGCGGCTGGGAATCCATGTTATTGTAATTGGCAGACCTCCAGAGCAGCCGGAGCATACAATGGAACTGGAAGAGGCAGTAGAGCTTTTGAGAGAAAAATATGGGGTGAAAGAAACCGTCACAGCAGGCAGGGGTGAAAATGGGATGGAACCGGATGCAGAAAATAAGCGGACGGTTTATCTTGTCGCAATGGGTCCGGGAAGTGATAAGCTGCTGACCAGGGAAGCAGAAGAGGCTCTGGCGCAGTCGGATGTGCTGATTGGAGCAAAGCGTATGGTGGAGATATGGCCGGGGCATAGGGAAAAGCCATGTTATATCAGCTATAAGCGGGATGAGATAGCAGAATATCTGCGGCAGCATCCGGATTATAAAAAGGTGGCACTTTGTTATTCCGGTGACATAGGATTTTATTCCGGCGCAAAGGGGATGTGGGACTTTTTGAGAACGAATGAGAATATTGTCCGTCCGGTATCGGGAATTTCCTCTGTCACATATTTTCTCAATAAGCTTGGTGTTTCCTGGGATGAGACGGAGCTGGTAAGCTGCCATGGACAGGAGGCTGACCTGGTTTCTCTTTTGAAAGAAAAGAAAAAAGTGTGTGCGCTGTCAGGTAACAAAAATACGGTTTCGGATATCAGTAAACAATTGCTGGACAGTGGAATGGGACATGTAAGGATGACGGTGGGAGAATGCCTGTCCTACAGGGAGGAACGGATTGTAACGGGTACTCCGGAGGATTTTTTAAACAGGGAATTTGACAGCTTATCTGTTATATTGCTGGAATTAATCAGGTGATTGGGTTTTTCGCAATTGCCGGAAGCAGTTAATATTAGAGGAGGAGAAGATATGCGGTTGGGAATACCGGACAGTGAATTTATCCGCGGTGAGGTTCCGATGACGAAACAGGAGGTGCGGATTTTATCTGTAGCTAAATTACAACTGGATAAGGCGTCTGTTGTATATGACATAGGCGCAGGAACAGGCTCCGTTTCCATTGAGGCTGCAACGCAGTGTACAGATGGAAGGGTATATGCCATTGAGAAAGCTCCGGAAGGCATTTCACTAATTGATGCCAACAGGAAAAAGTTTAACATAGGAAATATAGAGCTTGTGGAGGGTACTGCTCCCCAGTGTATGGAAAGACTGCCGGCTCCCACCCATGTATTTATTGGAGGCAGCGGCGGCAGGCTCGTTGATATTATCAAGGCGGTAAGGAAAAAGAATCCAAAGGTCAGATTTGTTTTAAATGTGGTAACATTGGAGACTATGGGAGAGCTTATGAAGCTTCAGAGCCTGTTTCCGGAATATGCAGATATGGAAGTGATACAGGTAAGTGTATCAAGGGCGAAAGTCCTTGGAAGCCATCATTTGATGAGGGCAGAGAATCCTGTCTGCATTGCAGCGTTTGGAGCAAATATGTAATAAAATGATGGCGGCAATTGCTTATGAAACTCTGATTTTAAAATCGCACGCTGTGTAAAATAGTGAGTTTTGCAATTACCTGAATGAATATGAAAAGAAAGGAAGCGGCATATGAGTAAGGCACCGAGAATTTTATTTGCAGCGCCGAAGAGCGGCAGTGGTAAAACCATGATTACCTGCGGAGTAATTGAATTATGGAAAAGACAGAATAAAAGGATTGCTTCCTTTAAATGCGGACCTGATTATATTGATTCGATGTTTCACCGCCGGGTGCTGGGCATTTATTCCGGCAATCTGGATACGTATTTTACAGATGATGCGTTGACACGGAAATTGCTTATGGATAAGGCAGGAGATGCAGACGTTACAGTAATAGAGGGTGTTATGGGATATTATGACGGTCTGGGAGGGCAGTCAGAGCAGGCGAGCACATATGAGGTGGCAAGGGTCACAAAGACGCCGGTCATTCTGGTTGTGGATGCAAAGGGTGCAAGTGTATCGCTGGCTGCGGTAATTAAGGGATTATTGGATTATAAGCCGGACAGTGGAATTTGCGGGATTATTTTAAACCGGGTGTCTGCCGGATATTATGACCGGATAAAAGAGGTTATTGAGTCTGCCTGTGGTATCCCTGTGATTGGTTTTCTGCCAGAGCTTAAAAATCTGGAGGTGCCGTCCAGACATCTGGGGTTGATTGCCCCAGAGGAAATGACAGCATTCAGAAGCTGGATAACCGCCATTGCAGATGCCATGGAAAAAACGGTGGATATGGACAGGCTGTTTGAAATGGCAGATGGTGCCCGGGATTTGGATGTGGTGGAAAGCAGGGAAATACCGCATTTATCCGGTAAAATCCGGCTTGCGGTTGCAAGAGATGAAGCATTTTCCTTTTATTATTCGGAGAATATGGAATTGCTGCAGAGCATGGGCGCAGAATTAGTGGAGTTTTCACCTGTTCATGATGATGGGCTGCCGGACAATATAGACGGCTTGCTTCTTGGCGGTGGTTATCCGGAGAATTTTGCAGAGGAGCTGGAAAAGAATGTCTTTATGCGGGAAGCTATAAAGCAGGCTTGTGAAAAGAAGCTTCCGTGTCTGGCGGAATGTGGGGGCTTTCTGTATCTTCAGCAGGAGCTGGAGGGAAGCGACGGCAAGACATATAAAATGGCAGGAGTATTGCCGGGAAAGGGATTCCGGACAGAGAAGCTATGCCGGTTTGGATATATGCAGGGAACCAGCCGTAGGGCAGGTGTAATGGGAGCACAGGGAACGGTATTGAAGGGACATGAATTTCATTATTGGGACTGTACGGAAAATGGAGCCGGTTTTCTGGCAGGGAAACCGGTTCCGTATACGGAAACGCAGGATTCGACACAGGGTAATTCCGTAACGGTTACGAAGCCTTATGACTGTATGGTTTATACGAATACAATGCTGGCAGGCTTTCCGCATTTTTATTACTACAGTAATCCACAGGCGGTTTATCAGTTTTTATTGCAGTGCCAGAGCTTTCAGGCAGGAAGACAGGCAAAGGCACGTTGGGACAGTATTGCAAAGCCCATAGACAGTCTGGGAATGCTTGAAGATTATGTGGTTAAAATCTGTAAGATTGCAGGCAGTGCAGCACCCTGTGATATATCGAAACGGGCATTGATTGCGCTATGCGCTGACCATGGGGTGGTTGCGGAGGGTGTGACCCAGACCGGGCAGGAGGTCACAAGGATTGTCAGTGAGAACTTTGCCAGGGGATGTTCCACGGTAAATATTATGGCAGGCGTAGCCGGGGTGGATGTCTATACGGTAGATGTGGGGATGAATACGCCTTATTATCCCGAAAAGGAATTGAAGATGGGGGCAGTCATTGATTGCAAGGTGGCAAAGGGAAGTAATAATCTGGCAGTGGAACCGGCGATGTCCTTAGAGCAGTGCCGGCAGGCAATTGACACGGGAAAGAGACTGGTAAAGGAGTTAAAGGACAGAGGATACCGGATGATTGCCACCGGCGAAATGGGAATTGGAAATACCACACCAACCAGTGCGCTGGCTGCAGTGTTCTTAAACCGGAGTGCAGAAGATGTTACCGGCAGGGGAGCCGGTTTATCGGAGGAAGGAATGGGTAAAAAATGCAGAGTGGTCATGCAGGCAGTGAACCGGGTCAGAGAAAAGGGTCTGACAGATGCTGTGGAGATTCTGGCGGAAGCAGGAGGATATGAAATTGCAGCTATGACCGGTGTTTTCCTTGGCGGTATGGAGTACCGCATTCCGGTTGTAATTGATGGTGCTATTTCAGCAGTGGCGGCGTTAACTGCGG